>CAXTSA010000065.1:0-10851 GCA_964246755.1 uncultured Acidobacteriaceae bacterium | reverse complement strand
ATCAGGTATTCATCACACTGTTACCGCTGAGTTATCTTTAATAACTTAATTGGTATGTCCCAATACTGGCCTATTCATCTCGGCTATCTACAGTTACCCGGGTCCGGCCTCGCAGCTGCGGCTGGTGCTTTGGAAAGGGCCGCGCCTAGGCCTGTTTGCCTTCAGCGTTTGAACTGGCGGCGAAGGGAAACGCAGCCGTAAGAGCGCAGGGGCACGCCGGCGATGCGCTCGGAAGCCGTCGCCTCCCCGGGCAGCGCAAATGTCTCGAGCGTCTGCCCCGACGCGCCGCTTGCCAGCTCACCATCGATGGAAACCACCCAGCGCCCATCGAGGAGCGGCTTCTCAAGGTCGAGCCGGACTTCCTGAATCGGCACGCCGTGAAAGCCGTCCCCGAGCGGCTTTTCGCCGACATACTCATACTCGGCTTTCGCGACCAATTGGAAGGGCAAGCGATCCACCGTTCCGAGTGAATCGAGAATCAACCGCGGCGCTTCGGGCACCGGCTGACGCAGCAGGAGGTCAGTCGCATTCGCCTGCGAATAGGAGGTCTGGAGAAACCCGCGCCCGTAGCGGCGTCTCGCCATGACGGTGAAGTACCGGTTCAGGGAGGGCCCGGTGTCCTGTTGCAGGCCAGTATCCGGATCGATCTTCGCCAGCTCTTCCGAATTCGTCTGGTGCGCCAGAGTGACCCGCAGCTCCGTGCCGGCAAGCACCTTGCCCGCAATCAACTGGTATTCGCGCGACTGAATGAGGAGTGCGCCGTGGCCGGTTCCCGAACCGATTCGGGGGTCGTTCGCGTGAAACGCCCTGCCAAAGGAGAAAGAAATCTGCGGCAGCGCGCCGCCTTCTTCCCTGCCCCAGGTCAACGTCGCTTTCGGGCTTGTCGTGCCGGGCGTACTGGTGTAGGAGTTCGCCGGCGTGACCTTGTCGGTGTTGTTGAATTGAACTTCATCCCGGCGCACACCCGCATACAACCTGAACGAGTGACCGAGTTCGCCTTCGAGCGCAACGAAGGGGCCGTAATCGCTGATCGTGAGGTCGTTGCTCGTTACCATCCGGAAAACCCCGTCTGCATCCGCATGCGCCAGGTCGAGCGAGCGCGGGGCATCCCGGCGATAGTCCATCCCGGCGAGCGCATGCAAGCGAACGCCTAGTTTGCGGGTGTAGGTCGCGTTTCCGCCTTCTACCGTGCGGAACTCGCTCTGCTCAATCACCCCATCTCCGAAGTCAGAGTCGAGAGCAAGGCTGTATGTGCGCGAGTAGCCGGAAAGCGTCAGCAGTTGCCGATCCGACGGTCGCCAGCTATCGGTAACGACGGCCAGCGTCGTATGCGTCAGATCTTTTTGGCGCGGGTCAATCGTGTCCTCTGTCACGGGCGTGCGGAGCGGGATCAGCCCTGGTATGCGAGAGAAACCATAGTAGGCAACGCCAAAAACCGTCAGTTCATGATTGCCGAAGGCCCAGGCGCGCAGGGCATTGAGCTTGTACTGCTCGCGCTCCTCCGGACGCGCCAGAAAGCCATTGCCGAACGACATCTCCGCCGCTATCCAGGCCGGCTGGCCCGGATTCGCAGGCGACCAGCCGGCTGCAACGTCGCCGTCGCGCCCATCACTTGTGAACTGGACGAAAGGCGGGAGCTGATCGCGCACGCTGTAGTCCACCGCGAGATTGATCGCGTGATCGCCGTACCGGGCATTGAAAGCCGCATTATCGACCTGCACACCAGCAATCACCGCTGGAATCACCAGGTTTGGGTCGGAGTAGCCGTTGCCATGTGCGTTGGCGGTGAGGTTGTTTGGAAACAGGAAGTTGCCGATCTGAAAGAACTGCGCAATCGGTTCCCCGTGGTCTCCGGCGACTCCAGGAGTGAAGTACTGAGGCGCCTTGATGCCGCCGGATGCCGTTTCCGTGGGAAAACCAGGCACGGAGAAAGGGATGCCGGGGCGGCCCGGATTGGCCGCGAGCAGATCTTCACGGGTGTAGGCCTCCATTGAAGGATCGGGCGAAAGCACGTCGGCACCGGCATGAACGGTCACACTCTCATCCGCTCTCAACTCAATGTGCAGCGTTTGATCACCCTCCACGTCGAGGTCGGTCTCAAAAGTCGAATACCGATCGACCTGTGCCGTGACATGCGTGAGGCCACGCGGAAGCGTCAGTGTGAAGTGGCCTGAGGCATCCGAGAGAGTGCCGACAACCTTTCCAGCGGAGACGCCAGCTCCCTGAAGGGGCACGCCTGCCGTTGAAACGATCTCGCCCTCGAGTTGGAAAGTTTCCCGCTGCGCATGTACCGGAGTAGGACCGAATAAGAATACGCTGACGGTCCAGGTCGCCGCCGTCCAGATTGTTCCGCGCATCCCACCACACCTCATCCGCACGAGGGCGATTGTAGCCCGCCAGTGAGTAGCACGCACGAGCAAGAAGAACGGTTTGCCCTAAGGAGGTACAGCGGACCATTGGACTGAACGGAATCTGAAAAGTGGAAATCAAGAAGGTACGAAAGTTGTTCGTGCGGACGTTTGCCAGAAGGGGGCGAACCAGTCGATGCAGCTGGCGCGCAAGGGTTAACCATTCTTGCCGGCCCCTATCGCCCGATAAGAATCCCACTCCGTGTCATCCAACGCTGCCCACTTACTTCCTCGCGAAATTGCAACAAGGCCATTTAAGAATGAGGGCTGCTAACTTCCCCGCAACGGAACTTAGACCGGAACGCATCCACTCATATTACAGATGCTCGTTCTCGCTCAGGGTAGAAGGTTATCTGAATAGGTGGACGAATAAGAGATCGGACATCAAGGCTGAGGTCCATTAGGTCAAGAAGGGAGCAGGCCGGTTCCGCCGGCCTGCTCCGTAGAAAGAAAGTATCCGCACATTGCTTAAACCCGGGCAACAAGGACATGGAGCAAGCCCGAGAGAGCGCAAAGCGCACCTGAGCTACTCGCTCTTATTCACTGCGGCCTGCGCATCCGGCCGGTTATCTACGACTTTCTTCTGCCCCGCACCTTCCTCATTCTGAGAGCGCGAAGAAATTCCCTGCCCTTCTCCCTCCGGCGTGCGCGTTTTCAGCGAGCCCTCAAGTACCGTGTCCAGCGAATGGATATCGTGATGCCGCAAACCGCTCCCAGGCGCGTGGACCGGCCCACGATCCGTGCCGGTTTGCGCGCCCTCACTCTCGCTGTACAGCGCTGCGTCTTCCCCGCGCGCTACCGTGTCTGCCGACACACCCGGTTCCAAATCACTCGCGTCAAACTCCTGATCCTGCCCCGACTCTGTGTGCGGCGTCGTATTGCGTGCCATAAATCCTCCTGTTTCCTGGTAGGAGTCCTAAGAGCGCGCAAACTGTTGGCCAGCACTTCGAACTCTCGGCCCGGTCGGCTTGTCCATGTTCCAATGAACAGGTGATCCCAGACTTCGAAATCGGCAACGTCCCGGTAGGCGCCGGCCGGCTTTTCTTAATCGGCGGCCCCTGCGTCATTGAGAGCGAAACCCACGCCCGCAGCATGGCCGAGCACATCGGCCGCATTGCCGCCGACCTCCGCATTCCTTACATCTTCAAAGCCTCCTACGACAAGGCCAACCGCACATCCGTCACCAGCTTCCGCGGCCCCGGCCTGCGCGAAGGCACTCGCATTCTTCGCACCATCGCCGAAACCACTGGCCTGCCCGTGCTGACCGACGTCCACGAGCCGGCCCATTGCGAAATCGCCGCTGAAGGCGCCGACGTGCTGCAAATCCCAGCGTTCCTCTGCCGCCAGACCGACCTGCTGGTCGCCGCCGGGGAGACCGGCCGCGCCGTCAATGTGAAAAAGGGCCAGTTCGTCGCTCCGGACGACATGCGCCACGCTGTCGAGAAAATCGCCACCACCGGCAATGAGCGCATCTCGCTCACCGAGCGCGGCGCCACTTTCGGCTACGGAAACCTTGTCGTCGATATGCGTTCGCTCGGGATCATGCGAAAGCTGGCACCGGTCGTGTTCGACGGCACTCACTCGGTCCAGATGCCGTCGGCCGCAAACGGCGCGTCCGGTGGCCAGCCGGAGTTCATCCCCCTGCTGGCGCGCGCCGCCGTCGCGGCAGGTATTGACGGCATCTTCCTCGAGGTCCACGACAATCCAGCCGAGGCAAAGTCGGACGGCGCCAACGCGCTGCATCTCGACCGGCTCAAGCCGCTGCTTGAGAACCTCCTAGCCTTGCACGCCCTGGCGCCTCCTCGCCAGGAGTGAAAGCGAAAGCCGCCTACAGCGCCTGCGATGGAATGGCGTGCGGCTTGCGGCCACTGCGGGGCATGTCTTCGTTCGCAGCAGTGACCCATAAAGCTGGATCTGCAAGTATCACGCCGCTCCCCACGAAATGGGGGGCTAGCCGCGCAGGCGGTTTGCCGCTCGTCCGCTACAAAAAAACGGCCCCTCACCATCGAGGGGCCAATCTGCCTTGGTTCTCTCGTTAACCGAGAGCTCGCGTGCGGGCTACTGCGTCGGACCACCCGTAGGTGTTGCCGCAGGAGCAGGAGCCGTGCCGCCGGCGGGTGCATTGCCCGCTCCGGTCGAACCGCCCGTTGCCGCTAAACTGTTCTGCATCACGCTTACGCGGACCGCGTTACCCACCGGCGCGGCAGCCGTCCCGTCCTGCGCCTGCGCATTGCCAAGCGCGATCTGGTGAATCTTGTACACCGGCACCTGGTGCTGCTCCACCAGGTAGCGCACCACTGCGTCCGACATATGCTGGGAACTTGCCAGCCCAGCCTGCCCGCGCAGGTGCGAGTAACCGGCCACCTCCACCACGTAACCCTTTTGCCCCTGCAACTGTGTCGCTACCTGGTCCAGTGCTTCCCTCGCCTTGGCGTTTAGCGCGGTCTGGCCAGGGCGAAACCGAAGCTCCGTATCCGAGACCTTTGAATACTGGTCTAGACCTGAGACCGTGGTGTTCAGCTGGGTCGTCTGCGTGTTGGCCTGTTGCGCCATCTGCTGCGCCTGGCCGGCCGTGGTGTTCGCGGTACCCGCTACCTGGTTCGCCTGGTCCGCGGTCGATTGCGCCTGCTTGATGCCGGTCCCGGTCTTCTCATCCAGCGCTCGGATATCGTTCGAGTTCTTCGCCTGCAACTGGTCCAGTTCGTTCAGGCGGCCCTTTACCGGATCCAGCTGTCGCTTCACCCACTTCTTCCGGGCAAACGGGTTCAGGTGTCCCCAGAAACCCTCCTTGGACTGCGACGCGAGCGGAGCGCCCGACGCATACGTCCCATTGTCCGCGGGGTTCATGGTGCCGCTTTGAGCGCTCGGCGCGCTGGTGCTTTGCGCAGCGCTATTGCCCGCGGCATTCGCATTGCTCTGTGCCGATGTATTCTGCGCTCCGGCCGGCAGTGCCATCGACGCTGCAAGCAGCAAAGCTGCGCTTGCTGAAACCATGTTCTTTTTATTCTTCATATGTGTCTCGCTTCTCCGGTTATAAAGCCTTCTTCCTACTGGAGAACTGCTTTCGATAGCAATTGGTTGCATGTCGAATACCAAACGGCCCAGTACGAGACACTTCTTCGGTCAAAACAGGAATCTTCCCTTTTTTTCGGCCCAAAGTCGCCTCTTTTCTCTCCTCGCCTTCTTCGGAAGAAACCATCGCGTCCATGCGAACTGGACGGCCTTCATGTAATTCTTACGGGAGCAGCGTGCCGTTCGGGCCCGCGGGCGAGGCCCTCCACTGCGCGAACTCCTTCAGCGTGCCGTGACAGAGATCACTCGGACCTCCGGATACGCTCCATCCCAACTGGGCGGGACGGCGTCGAAGATCAGCCGGAAAGACTGGGACTCACCCGGCCGGATCGGGTGGGCACTCACCGGCTCCGTGTCCACATAAGGCGTCCGGAAGCGAATCAGGTTGAGGGGCAGCGTCTCCTTGTGGGCCAGGGCGCCTGCGAAATCCTTGAAAGCGACCTGCACGGTGATGGCGCTCACGGTCTGCCCTCCCCGGTTCGTTACAGTCCCGTCCAGGTACGTTTCTTTGCCGCCGGAAAGATTGCTCGAGTCGCTCATCTGAACATCCGTGATCGGCAGTGACCCGGCATAGGCCGCTGAGGCAGCAAGCCCCGCGCCTCCCGGGTTCGCCGCCTCGCGGGCATGCCGGCCTGCAAACAGCAGAATCGCCACAAGGAGCAGCACCGCCCCAGCCGCGATCGCAAACGGCTTCCATGGCCGTGCCTCGGGCTGCCTAAGCACGCCTCCGCCGGTAAACAACGGGCCGCGGCCCTGCTCCCCTTGATCCTCTTCCGCTTGGCTCATGCCTCATCCTAACGCCCCGGAACCCGGTCGCCCTCCGGCGGCAGCCCGCCCCCTACTGGAGGCTCGCCCGGTCCCGATCCCGGTAATCCGGTCCGGTCATCTTGATCGTGATGCACATCTGCTTCAGGCGGGACTGCATGCGCTCCCCAATGCGATCGGCTAGCGTGTCTTGCCGCATCGCACTCATGGCAGCCGACCCTTCCGCGGTACGACTCTCGGGTTCTACCGCGAAGTTGGTCGTGATAATCGTGACGCGTCTGCTGTTATAGCGAGTGTTCAAAATGTTTGCGACCGTGTCCGAAGCCCACTCGGTCGTCCGATAGCCGCCCAACTCGTCGAGCAAAAGAATCTCCGCCTGAAAGATGGGCCGCAACACCTCGAACTCTGTTGTCTTTGCCGCCGCGTTGTAGGAGTTGGTGATCTGCTTCAAAAGCTCCTGGTAATCGCAAAACAATCCGCGGACGCCTTTCTCCAACACCAGTTTGCGCAGAACAGCCGTTGCCAGGTGTGTCTTGCCGGTGCCGACCGAGCCGGTGAAAAGAAGCCCCACACCCTCCTTGCTGGCAGGGTAAATATCGGTAAATCTTCTCGCTACCCCGACGCCATGAGCGAGCGCTGCGTCCGAGCGGTCGTACCTAAAGTTCTCAAAGCTACACCCGGCGTAGCGGTTCGGGATCGCAGCGCGCTCCAGCAGGAGTTGGACCTTGCGCTCATGCTGGCACTCACAAGGCTCGGCTGCGCGCGCCGCTCCTTTCGGAGCACCTTTCCGCTCGACGAGACGCATGCCCATGCCGTCGCATAGCGGGCACACGGCTGGGTCCGTCTTCGGCTCCTGCTGACACCGGCAGACCTGCGTCTTCCGTCCGCCGCTCTCTGTTGTGAGTATCCTCACACCCATCCCGCTGCAAAGCGGGCAAACTGCTGAATCGCCCATACCCTCCAGTATGGCAAACCTGTCGCATGCGGGGGTAAGCCTGCATCGAAACCGACTCGCAGACATCTGATAAGACAGCGATCTCAATTGCTTTTCAGCAGCTTAACGCGATAGCATGGACGGATTGCAGGAAAGGCTTTCAACCATCATGGCGAAACCGGGCATTCACCCCAGCTACAACGAAATCAACGTAAAATGTGCGTGCGGCACTGAGTTCCAGACCCGCTCTACGCATAAGGGCAACATCCACGTCGAAATCTGCTCCGCCTGCCACCCATTTTTCACCGGCAAGCAGAAGATGATCGACACCGCAGGCCGCATCGAGCGCTTCCGTCGGAAATTTGCCCAGAAAGAAACTCCGGCGGCAAAGTAATTCCGGGGCGGGTGTCGGAAAAGCCTTCGCGGCGGCCGCGGAGGCTTTTTGCTGCTGTGGAACAGGGTGCGGCACTCAGACACGGGACGGGTACGAAGATCAATCACGGCTGCCCCCATGTTGCGTTTCAACTGTGGGCCGTCGTAAGCGGCTGCTCAGGATCCCAGCCGCGCAGGAACACTATTGAACAAGAGCTGGGACAACCCGACCGAACATCCCATGCCCGAGCAGGCCCGGGTGCCCCTGTCCTTTGCAATTGGAGCGGTGCCTGTCGCCCCCGCAACCGTGCTCGCGCCCATGGCCGGCGTCACCGATACCATTTTCCGGCGGTTTATCCGCAACAGCAGCTTGTTCACTCCCTACGCCACTTCGAGCGATGTAGAAACCACGGTCAGCAATCAGCAGTCCGGCTGCGGCCTGCTCATGACCGAGTTCACCTCCGCCGACGGGCTCACGCGCATGCGCGAGTCCAAGCGCAGACGTTATCTCACCTTCTACGACGACGAGCACCCTATCGCCGCACAAATTTTCGGGTCCAATCCCGAAACCCTCGCCGAAGCTGCGCGCATTGTCCAGGATACCGGCTTCGATACGGTCGACCTGAACCTCGGCTGCCCGGCCAAGCGCGTCGTCGCCTGCAACGGCGGGTCGGGGCTGCTCCGAGACCTGCCGCTGATTGCCCGCATCTTCGAGGAGGTTCGCGCCGCCGTCACCATCCCGTTCACAGTCAAGTTCCGCATGGGCTGGAACGACCGCCACATTGTTTGCGTTGAATTAGCCCGGCTTGCCCAGGAGTGCGGGCTCGACGCGGTCGCGCTCCACGCCCGCACCCGCGAGGACGGCTACTCGGGCCAGGCCCGCTGGGAATGGATCGCGGCTGTCAAGGACGCGGTGGCGATTCCCGTCATCGGCAACGGCGATATCCGTACCCCCGAGGACGCCTGCGCCATGGTCGCGGCCACCGGCTGCGACGCCGTCATGATCGGCCGCGCCGCCCCGGCAAACCCCTGGATCTTCCGCCAGATCGCCCAGTACGCCGCCCTCGGCCGCTACGACGAACCTACCGAGGCAGATCGCTACGCACTGATCCGCGCCTACTTCGGCGCCCTGCTCGGCGAGAACGCCCACGACGACGCTGAGCCAGCAAAAGCCCATAAAGAAGCCCAGGGCAAGATGAAGCAGTTCGCCTCCTGGTTCACCCACGGCGTCCCCGGCGGCGCGGCCCTGCGCAAAGCCATCTACGAGGCAAAAACCGGCCCCGCGGTGCTCGACGCGGTCGAGCGCTTTTTCGAGTCACGGCTGGATGCGCTCCCATCGACGCGAGAATGGCTCGACGCAACGCCGGCAGTCGTTTAGCTACCGCGTCAGTCCATCGACTGGACAGTTGCGTCCATACACATTTTTATGCGATTCTTACACCTCAGAACAGGAGGCGCATATGCGCACCAACATCGAAATCGATGACGAGTTGATGAGAGAGGCTCTTGTCAGAACTGGCAGCAAAACAAAGAAAGAGGTTGTGGAAATGGCGCTGCAGATGCTCGTACAGGTGCGCCGCCAGGAAGGTCTTCGTTCTTTGAAAGGAATCCTTAAAAATGAGCACTGGGGCTGGGACGAAAACTCCCGCGAGTACGACCTACACCAGTCGTCGGACGAGCTGGAAGAAAAATAGTGTTCATCGTGGATTCCACGGTCTGGATCGACTTTGTCACTTCACGTGATAACGAGTACACCTTCTGGCTCGAACAGCGGATAGGCCGTGACCGGATTGGGCTAACAGACCTGATCCTGATGGAAGTGCTGCAGGGAATCCGCAACGACAAGACTTTCCTGCAGGTGCAGGATCGACTGACGCAATTGGACGTATTCAATACGGGCGGCCAAGAGCTCGCGATCGCGGCCGCCGAAAAGTACCGATTTCTTCGTAAACGCGGGTATACCGTTCGGAGGCAAATCGATTGCCTGATAGCAACCTTCTGCATCCATGAAGGCCACACGCTTCTGCACCGCGACCGTGACTTCGACGCCTCTGAGAAGCACCTTGGGCTTAAGGTGGTGCATACGGTCCATCACTGATTGTGCCTGAATGCGACACAGTTGTTGAACCCACTTACCCCGACACATATCATCGATAGGTGGAGTACACTTGCGGTTGCCGAAATGTCATGGTGCCGGATAGGGCCACCGGCGCACGATTACCCGCGCTCTTCATGTACCCGAGCAATTCTCCGGAAACAGAGCAGCATCTTGGCCCATATACTCTCGACGTTGCGATGGACAGCGACTGCGCCCGCGGGAAGTTTCCCCTCATCGTCATCTCGCACGGAAGCGGCGGCTCCCATCTGGCATATCGAACCCTGGCGGCTCATCTGGCCCGCAACGGCTATGTGGTCATCTGCCCGGAGCATCCAGGGAACAATCGCAACGACAACTCTCTGGCCGGAACGGAACGAAACCTCACGGAGCGGCCACGCCATCTACAGCTCGCGACGGATTTTATGCTGCACGACAGCGTTTTCGCCGAGCATTTGCTATCGGACAGGGTTGGAGTGATCGGGCACTCGATGGGGGGCTACACCGCACTTACCATCGCAGGTGGGCACCCTTCCGCATTTGCACATGAAGCGGAAAGTGGTGAATCGACGCTGCTCGAAACAGTCACGGACAGCCGGATCAAAGCGATGGTGCTTTTAGCTCCTGCGTCGGCCTGGTTTATAGCAGCGGGTGCTTTACGCAATGTGCATATTCCGATTTTGATGATGACGGCGGAAAGAGACGAGTACACTCCAGAGTTTCACGCGGAGATTGTCAAGAAAGGGCTTCCGCAAAGTACACCCGTGACGCATCGAATCGTCCCCAACGCCGGCCATTTCGCCTTTGTCAGTCCATTTCCAGCAGCTATGGCTAGTCGGAGCTTTCCGCCTTCGCAAGATCCCGAAGGCTTTGACCGCACCGCATTTCACCAGCAAATAAACGCAGAAATCCTTGTTCATTTCAGGCATTGTCTTTGAGATCGAACCATAAGGGGTACGGGGAGAGGGCTTACTTTGTACCTCAAGAAGCGGAACGGCCCGAGCCTCCAAGGATCAGCGCTCCCCCGCAATCACCCGCGGCCATCGCTCTCCCGTTCCACCGCGCTTTCTGAAAATTACCGCCCGCTTCTTGCGCCACTTCTCATCGAGCGCCAGCAGGCGCCACTCCACCTCCGGCGCAAAGTGTTTGAGCAGCGTGTCTACGGTCGAGTGCACGCGTAGCGCGGTCACCACGAAATACAGCAG
>CAXTSA010000064.1:0-10908 GCA_964246755.1 uncultured Acidobacteriaceae bacterium | reverse complement strand
CGACAGACGAGAACTCACTGAACTGGATGTAAGGGAACTCCGATGCGGCCGCGGCTCCCATCTGAGACGTCTGCGCGGGGGACCAGCCAAGGCCGGTTGGATCATATTGCGGTCCTCCAAAGAAATAGTCAGCCCTTACCGAAACGTTGGCGCGGAAGTCTATCAACAGATTGGGACTGATGGTGTGCGTTTCTTCAACGGTGAACGTGTGACTGCGCTCCCCGTGGGGCAGCAATCCGTTCTCGGCCGGTCCGGTAAGGCCGTTCGTACTACGAATCTCAACCCGTTCCCAATAACCGTAGTGGAGACTGAAGCGATCCTTTTGCGATAGATTCTGATCCCATTTTGCGAGCGCGTTGCGGTACCGGTCGGAATCTTGGGCGGCAACGGTATAGTTATTTGCGAAGGGGTTAGAGCCTGGGGCTGTTCTCGTATTCGGTGCGGGGAAAAAGGACAGTATCTTTTGCGCGACTGGATTAATGCGGGACGTGGGAATCACGTTCGCAGCCGCGGTCGGATTCACCGCGTCGTTAGGTCCGAAGGGAACACGCACATACGTCCCGTTCGCGTTCTGCGATATGTTCATCGGGTCGAGCAGGCTGATCGGAGCATACTGGGTGCCGGTCCAGTAAGTAAGGTTGCGAAAGTCGCCCGTCAGCCAGGCCGGATCCGGAACTGATCCGGTAATCGTATTCGGTTCAATTTCGTTCCAGTTCTCATACTGCGTCGTAAAAAATGACTTATCCCGTCCGTCGTAGAGCTTAGGTATATAGACCGGGCCGTCCACTTCAACGCCATATTGGTCTAACTTGTGTTTCTGGGTACCGAACGATGACACGTCTGTACCGGGCAGCGCGGTAGCTATCTTGTAGTCATTCTGCCATGTGTTCGCATCGAGGAACGTTCGCCGGGCGTATTCGTATATGTCGCCGTGGATATCATTCGTTCCGGACTTGAGGATAACGTCTTCCACACCGCCCGAATGGTGTCCGTATTGCGCATCGTAAGGGAGTGTGATGATCTTGAACTCCCGCACGGAGTCGACAGGCGGCACATACGAGATACGCGCGTTGCCGGTGTTATTCAGCGAAGAGGCCTCATTCGGCACGCCGTCCAAAAATAGCGCTGTGTTGCCCGAACCGCCGCCATTGACGGCAATGTTGGCCTGCGTATCATCGAACGGCCGCTGATACTGGGTACTGCTTTGATTCCAACTTACTCCAGCCGTCAAAAGCGACAGCATCCCAGGATCACGGCCATTGAGCGGGAGCTCGGTAACCCGCGTATTCTCGACGACCTCGCCGATATCCGCTTTTCCGAAATTGACGAGCGGATCGCTGTTGACAGTCATTGTCTCCGAACTGGTCCCGACCTTCAGCGTGAAGTTGACAGTTGCCGTTTCACCTACGTTCAGATTGATACCCGTGTGGACTTCTGTTTCGAACCCCTTAGCTTCCGTGGTTATGGTGTAGTTTCCTACTTTCAGATACGGGATCGTGTAATCCCCTGATTTCGTGGACACAACCCTGGTGTTCACGTTCGTGTCCACATTGTGGGCGGTAATCGTGGCCTTGGGAAGAACAGCCCCGGTTGAATCTGTCACACTTCCCGTGAACTCCTGCGCCATCAAAAGCCCTGTGGATAGCAGAAGCACCAACAGCAGCGACCTGCGAAGCGCTTTCAAAAGGCAGCCACGCCCAAACCGGACCACATTCATCGCAATCAACCCCTTGGGAATTGCTGAGAAGCGCGTCGGCACGTAACTTCACCGCATCGCTCTGCGATGCGTGACTTGCATGGAAGCGCCCAGCCATCTACGTTCTGCTGCACTGTAGGGAAGCAGGCGCTGAGTTGAACATCACCGAAAGGGATGTTTTTGCAATAACTCTTTCGGGCTATGCATGGACGGCAAGGCTCGCGTTTAAGCAGGAGGCGCGGGGCCCACATCTCTTTTCCGAGATTCAGGTCCATCAGCAGAGCCGGCCTAAATGAAGCAAAACCGCCTGCGCGGCTGGCGTCAGTTCGTGACATATATGCTAAAAACCAGAAACAGATTTACTGACCCATCAACCGCTCTACCAACCCATCAAACCCTTCCAGGTCCGCATACTCGATCACTACCCGCCCGCGCCCGTTCTTGTCCTCGATCAGCACCTTCAACCCCAGCCTCTCGCGCAGGGTTTTCTCCATCTGCCGCACGTTCGCGTCCTTCTGCTCCGGCGTCTTCCCAAAGCCGTCCTTTGCCGCCCTTCGCTCCGGGTCGATGATCCCCTTCACAAACGTCTCGGCCTGCCGCACGCTCATCGCCAGCGCCTGCATTTTCTGCGCCGCCCGCCGCATCTGCTCCTGGCTGTCGAGCGCTAGCAGCGCCCGCGCATGTCCAAATGTCAGCCCGCCCGTTTCCACCGCGCCCTGCAACTCCTCCGGCAGCTTCAGCAGCCGCAGAAAGTTCGAGATCGACGCTCGGTCTTTTCCGGTGCGAACCGACATCTGGTCCTGCGTCATCCGGAACTCGCGCCCCAGCCGGTCAAACGCCCGCGCCTGCTCGATCGGGTTTAGGTCCGCCCGCTGCAGGTTCTCGATGATCGTCGCTTCCATCGCCTGCGCGTCGTTCATCATCGCCACAACCGCCGGAATCGTCGTCTTTCCAGCCTTCTGCGACGCCAGCCATCGCCGCTCCCCCGCAACCAACTGGTAACGCCCACCCTCAATCGCCCGCACCAGCACCGGCTGAATTACCCCGACGGCTCGGATCGAAGCCGCCAATTCCTCCAGCAATCCCTCGTCGAAATGCTTTCGTGTCTGATAAGGATTGCGATCCACATGCTCTACCGGAATTTCAAAGGCACGTCCGTCCGCGCTCGATTCCGCGGAAGCGGCCATCTCCCGCACATTCGACTCCAAGATTCGCGGCGGCGCTTTCGGCAGCAGCGACTCCAGTCCCCTGCCCAGCGCTCGACGCCTTCCGCCCGCTTCTCCTTCTGTCCCTGTTCCGGCTGCCATCCGCTCCCCTGCCTCTCCGTCCGTTTTACGATCGTTGGGATTATCTCTATTCCCCGCCGAAAGCAATCACCTTGATCGAGTCACACCCGGAATCACCGACCAGCTCCCAGTGGTAAAAGTGTCGCTCTCTCCCCGCCGCGTATGCAACTACGAATACGGCCAAAATCTCACCTCGCGAACAGAAGCCTGCGCCGGCTTCCCCTCCCCTGCTTTCTTTCGGCTCTTCATTCCGTTCCGCTTCATCAATTCTGCTGCCAAGTCCTTGTAAGCTTCGGCCCCGCGCGAGCGGGGGTCATACAACAGCACCGGCTGTCCGTAACTCGGCGCTTCCGCCAGCCGAATATTGCGCGGGATGGTAGTCTTCAGCAACTTGTCGCCGAAATGCTCCCTTAAGTTCGCAGTCACCTGCTGCGCCAGGTTGGTGCGATCGTCATACATCGTCAGCAATACGCCTTCTATCTCCAACGCCGGATTTAAGCTTGCCTGGACCCGTTCCAACGTATGCAGCAGCTCGGAAATCCCCTCTAGAGCGAAATACTCCGCCTGCATCGGAACCAGCAGCGCATCGGCGGCAACCAAAGCATTTAGCGTTAATAGGTCCAGAGCCGGCGGGCAATCCAGCAGCACGAAGTCGTGCGCGAGTCGCGCCTCTTTCAGCGCCTCCTTAAGCTTCAGCGCGCGATTCTCCTGCTCCATCAGCTCGACCGTCGCTCCTACCAAGTCCTTGCTTGACGGAATGAGCTTGAGCGACGGAATCGCCGTTTGTAAAGCGGCTTCCGCCAACGCCGCTCCATTAACTAGAACGTCATAGGTTGACAGACGCTCCTCGTCTCGGCCAAAGCCGAAGCCGCCGGTGGTATTTGCCTGTGGATCGATATCGACCAACAAACACGGAAGATCTTCGAGCGCAAACGCAGCCGCTAAATTGATAGCGGTCGTCGTCTTCCCGACGCCTCCCTTCTGATTCACAATCGCAAGCACTTTACCCATGACATCCTTGAGAATAGGTGCGAGTGACCTTAAGAGCAAATTGTTCCACGTGGAACAATTCGGCTTGCCTCAAAAGCTAGGGGCAGGCAAACCTTAGGAAGGTCCGCGTCAAGTAGTGCGCCGGCTACTGCAAACTCCGCTGGGATGTTCCACGTGGAACATCTTGAGTCGCAGGAGAGACTGTCTGGCCAAGTAGGATTACACCCTTGTCGCTGCCCCTCAATCGAGTGACGGGTCGCCACTTCACTCCATCAATCCGGCCGACAAGCGACGAAACCTCGCTCTCGGTCGTAAGGATTGCCATCCAGCATCCCAGCCTTATATGTCTTTGGGATTCCAGGCAGGCCGCTTGCATTCGGTCTACCGCGCGTAAAGTGACGACATCGAACTGCTGATCACCCCGCAAGCTCTCAGCGCGTCCACCATGGATCACTGCGTCGACTTCAAGCGTTCTGCAAAGCTCAAGCAGAAACGCGGCCTTCTTGTTCTGCGATTCTGCAAGCGTGACTCGCAGCCCAGGACGATCCAATGCGCATACCATTCCTGGAAAACCAGCTCCCGAACCGTAGTCCAGCAGTGTTTCAATCGCATCGGGCAACGCGCGAGCGCACTGAAGCGATTCACCGAAATGGCGGAGAACGATCTGCTCGGGTGAGCGAATCGCGGATAAATTCGTGCGGGCATTCCAAAAGGTGAGCAGCTCAAGGTACCGCGCCAGCTTCTCTGACAGGTCGCTTGAAACACTAAGGTCCATCTGCGCCCTGAGCAGGGCGGCGATCTCATCGGGGCTCATGCGTTCGGCAGGTGCCAACGGTGAGCTGCGGCGATGAAGGCGGTAAAGATTTGTCGAGACGGCTCGTCCGACTGGTAAGACCGTTCCGGATGCCACTGAACGCCGAGCAGGAACTGTTCCGTAGGCTGGGCACCCTCAAGTGCTTCGATGATTCGATCTCCATCCGAGCGGGCAGCCACGATCAGGCCGTCGCCCGGCGTGTCTACGGCTTGATGATGGCTGCTGTTGACCAGCACATTCTCGCTATCCAGGAAAAAGCTGCGGAGTAACGGAGCATCCGGTGCAACAATCAGCGCATGTTGCAGCGGCTGCGTACTTTGTGCTGGAGCATGAGATCGGCCAGTCTCCAAGTGCTGAACCAGGGTTCCGCCTCGCCAGACATTCATCATTTGCAGCCCAAAGCAGATGCAGAGCAGCGGCTTGTGCAGGTGAAACGCATCCTGCAGGAGCAACTCGTCGGTCGCTTCTCGAGCAGGATCCGGCTGGGCTGTTTCGGGCCGGGCCGCCTGTCCGTACTTCTGTGGATGCACGTCGGCGGGGCTTCCTGGAAGGAGAACGCCGCTACAACTCGAGACCAAGCCAGCCGTCTCTCCGGGCGCGAGCCCGAGCGGAATGCGTACCGCTTCTCCTCCAACGGCCTCCACTGCCGCTGCGTACTGTGGCCAGCAGCGATCGTTGTACGCCTGGTCGGAACTGGTTGGAACTGGAAGTGCGATCCGCGGCTTGTTGTTTTCGTTGTCCATGGAATTGCCTACTGTTCTTGAGTAGATGCGCTTGGCGCAGGCACTGTTGGAGCCTCGCGCCAGTGCAAACCAAAGTAGAGGGCCGAAATGCGGCGGTGAAGCTCGGCCGTAACCGTATCGAGGTCTCGCGCGGTCAGTCCCTCGGTTGAGATGGGCTCGCCGATTGCCAAAGTAATGGGTACGGGATAGAAAGTTTTACTGTGCATTGGCAGGAGCTCATGTGTGCCGACGAGAGCCATCGGGACAATTGGTGCCTGTGCGCGGATTGCTAGGAAGGCGGGGCCGTTCAGGAACGGCTCCGGCACCCCGGTTTTGGTGCGTCCGCCTTCAGGAAAGATAAAGAGCGGCATGCCGGACCGGAGTGTCTTGACTCCGCTTGAGAGACTCGCAATCGAGGCTCGTGGGTTTCCGACGTTTACCGGAATCTGGCCTGAGCGATTCAGGTGCCAGCCGATGAACGGAACGGACCACAGACTATGACGCGCGACGATCCGGAACTGGAAGGGAAGCGCTGAAAAGATCGCGGGGGTATCCATGTAGGAAAGGTGGTTTGAGGCGTAGACGGCAACTGGGCCGCGACGGAGATTTTCGGCTCCCTGAATGTGCAGGGGGGCTCCTGCGGCGCGCATAGAGAACCGAGCCCAGGCCTGAGCGATTCGATGTTGTCTTCGGCCGGTTGGGTCAAACGATGAAGTAAGGAGAGAAAGGGAGCCAAAGGCGACAGTTCCCAAGAGGAATACCGGCGCACGGACGAGGGTGGAAAGAAGCTTGGTGATGAGCGGAAGGGAACTGGGGCGTGGGGTGAGTAGGCGACGCATGGACGTAGCCATAGGGTATCGCGGGATGGCGCGATAGACATCCCATCCCGAAATGTTCCACGTGGAACGATTTTTCTCTAGCAGGGAAGTCATTTCGGTGAGTAGCTCAAATTGTTCCACGTGGAACAATTTAGCAAAACAACGATCCGTCGGGTTTCGAGGGAACTCGATTTATCGTGCTGTCGGCGAGGCAAGCTTATAGACGGGAGCGCTGAGATAACAATCCCCGAGACGGGCGGTTCCTGCGTAAGCAGAAAGCGTGAGTCGGCTGCATATTTATTAAGAGCAGACCCTCAGTCAATAGGTGTCGAAGGGTCGCCAATCACCCAGTTCGGCCAGGGATTCGCCAAGCAGAACTATGGATCCGGCCAGTACGATGAGACCTTGTGCCGGAGTTGCGGCGAGTGCTGCGCTGAGTGCGATGGATGGGCGCTCGAAAACGCGGTAAAGCACTCCCGTCGACTCCGCTGCGGCGCTAAGCGTCCCAAGGTCTGCTGCCCGCGGAGAGGAGGAGCGCGTGAGCAGGACTTCATCGAACACTGGAAAGAGGATTTGGGCAAGCTCTGCGATGGGCTTGTCGGCCATGCAGCCAAAGACGAGGGTGCGCGACGCCGTAATGGGGATTGCCGATAGAGCCGCGCGCAGGGTCCATGCGCCGGCCGGGTTGTGAGCCGCATCGAGCAGGATAGGCGCTCTATGCGCATTGTCCGCAGGCGGCCACAAGAGCTGGAGGCGTGCCGGCCAGGCTGTATCGCGAATGCCTTGCTCAATCTCGGCCGGCGTGAGCGAGAAGCCGTGCTGCCGGTGCAATGCTAATGCGGTCGCGATAGCAAGAGCAATGTTTCTCTGCTGATGCGATCCGGACAGGGGTGAGTCCACCTGAAGCGTTGCGACGCCACCCGTGCCATTCTCAATGCTATTCTGCGTGTCGTTGTTCGTTTTGAGAAAGGTGTCTGCCGGAAGAGAAAGCGTGTAGCGATTGCGGAACATGCTTCGAATGGCTGCCTCGCGTACGCGCGAGTTCGATCCGCTTGTGCCGGCTGCGTCGTCAAGTTCGCGACTCGATGCGGCGCTGGACGAGAGCCTTGGCGGAAGATAGTCGCCTGCATTGATGGCGTGGACACCGAGCGGCATAGCGATCTCTCCGATCGTTTGATTCGCCTCTGGGTGCTGGGGCAGGGTGATGAGGGTGCCGCCCGGACGCAGGATGCCGGCCTTTTCGCGTGTGATCTCGGCGAGTGTCGAGCCGAGCCATTCGGTGTGGTCAAGGGAGATGTCGGTCAGCACGGAGACGAGCGGTTCGACGACGTTGGTGGCGTCGAGGCGACCGCCAAGCCCGACCTCGAGGACCGCGATGTCGACCGGCGCCCCGAATGCTAATGCGACATCATTCTTTTTTTCGCTGTCGGCTTCGGTTATCGCGTCAGCACGCGCAGGTTGGGTTCCAGGAGATTCCAGTGCACCGGCGTGGGGCCTAAACCCCGCGAAGTGGAGGAAGGCGACCGCCGTGATCGTTTCAAAGAAAGAAGGCATGTGCGGAAGCTGCCCGTCGGCGATGAGGCGTCCGGCCACTGCCTCGACCTGCATGAAGTGGCCAGCGAGATCACGGTCAGAGATAGGGAGGCCATCGATGCGGATGCGTTCGTTGGGCTGCTCGAGATGCGGGGAGGTGTAGAGGCCGGTCCGGTGGCCGGCGGCCTGAAGAATGGATGCGAGGGTGGCGGCGGTGGAGCCTTTGCCGTTGGTGCCGGCGATGAGAACGGAAGGGAAGCGGAGCTGCGGTTCCACTCCGCGGACAGCGAGCGCGTGGAGCAGCGTGCGCATGTGCGCGAGGTCGAATTTGCGGCGGGGGGTGCCGGGTGTGGGTGGGACGAGTTCGCCGCCGAGGGCGAGCAGGCGGGCGATGGCTTGGTCGGTGGACATGCTTGTTTCCAGTATGAGGGGTCGAGGGCGAAAAGCGCCTGCGGGGCAGAGACCCAGGTTCCCTGGGTTAAGGCGGCCTCTCGGAAGCCATTTGCGTGGTCTGGGGTGCGGACGGTTGTGGCCCTCCCGCCGATCGGAATTGGCTGGAAAGTACACACCTCTCGAAGGGACCGCCAGCCGCGTAGGCGATTTTTGGTCCTTCCGGGCTGGGACATCCTCCATCTGCCGACGCACGGTGCTGAGGTTCTGCTCAGGAAGTAGCAGCTACCGCAAGCTGCTGCCGAAGCGTCGCGGCGAGGCGCAGGGAGAGCGCGACGATGGGAAGCGTCGGGTTGGCGTGGCCGCCGGTGGGGAACACCGAGCTGCCGGCAATGTAGAGATTGTCGATGCCGAAGACCTTGCCATCTCGATCGACGACTCCGTGCTGGGGGCTGTCGGCCATGCGGGTGGCTCCGGTCGGGTGGGCGACATCGCGGAACACGGCGTCTTGCGGCCGGTTCTCGCGCACCCAGTCGACCAGGTTAGCTTGCGGCAGGCCGGCGTTGGCCAGCGCCGCGTTGATGGCGTGACCGAGGCGCACAACCGTCGCTCGCTCCATGTCGCCGATTTTCCAGTCGATGCGCGAGATCGGGATGCCGAGGGCGTCCTTTTTGCTGGACAGGGTGATGCGGCTTTCGGGGTTAGGGGCCTGCTCGACCAGAACATCGAGGTCGAGCCCCGTGAAGCGGCGCACAATGGGGCGGCGCTCAACAAACCTGTTCCAAACGCCGTGAGCAAGCTGGTCGGCGTGGCGCAGGGCGACCCGGGCCAGCTTCCGGCGGCCTTTGGCCAGACGCGCCGTGCGTAGTGCATGCCAGGCATCGTCGTGGGCAAAGTGCTGCGTGACCCATGCGGCGCAGTTGAGCAGCTTTTCGCGCCGCTGCACCTCAAAGGAGAGCGAGAGGCCACGCTGCATGCGAAAGCCGGAGGGGTGGTGAAGCAGGAGAAACTCACGCTCAATGGCGGGCGCAGCCTCCGGGGGGAAAGCGCCGAGTACGACGCGCGGATGGTCCATGAGGAAGCGGCCGACGAGGTCGTGGGCGTTGCCGACGCCGCGCGGGTCAACCCGATTGGAGGCGAGCAGCAGGCGCGCGTTTTCAATGCCACCCGCGCAAAGGATGAACAGGCGGCTGCGCACCCGGTGGAGAACGCCTTCGGGGGTCGCGACCTCGAGTTCGCGCACGTGGCGGCTCCCCTCGTCGGTCGCGATGTGGAGCACGGTGGCATTGGTGAGCAGGCGAATGTTCGCGGCCTGGAGCTCCTCAAAACGCGAGCCGAAGCGCATGTGATCCTTGTTTTTCGCCGAGTGCCGGCTGAACTGCCAGAAGACGGTACGGACGTCGGATCCATCGCGCGCGTTGAAGCGGGCGGGGAGATTGTGTTCCTGGAGCAGTGTGTCGCTGTACTCTGTCGGCATGAGACCCAGGTGCTCGGCCGCGCGGTGGACGAAGGGGGCCATGTCCTGGGCGCGGATGGGCCAGCCGGAAAACGGAACCCAGTCGCGCGGTTCGTAGTCGATGGCGTCGAGGGTGGTGCATCGCCCTGACCAGGTATGGGAGGCGCCGCCGAGAATGCGGTTGCGCACCTTTTCCTGGTCCATAACGCGCGGCGCGCCCACGCTTTCAATCTCGTTCTGGGCGATGGAAAAGGCGTTTTCGTGGTTCCGGCTGCCGCTTTCGATAACGAGTACGCTGTGCGGGGTGTTTGCGAACTCGGTTGCGATGGTGAGTGCCGCCGGCCCGCTGCCGACGATACAGATGTCGGTGGAAAGGGCCGCGGTAGCCGGGATATAACGCAGGTCTTGGATCTGGACAGGATTTTGCATGGTGTAGGTGTCTGGCTTCGAGTCGATCAGGGTTTTCGATGGGGCGGTCGGCGTCAAGGCTGTTCTCCGTTCTGATTTGAGACAACTCAGGACGAGCAACCATGCAAATAGTACATCGGCATTTCGATCGGGTTCGTTCCATCGAGCGTGCTACGAACCATTTCGGGACACTTGGGATGTGTGGGCCCGAAATGGGCTCGGCGGGTGAAGCGGTGCTCTACCCAGCGGTGCAAAGTGTCGATACAGCAACCGAAAGCCACGTATGCTGAGGTTGCATTCTCAGCCGCCGGAGCGCCCCGCGGGGATTCCGGGCGCTGCGGAGCGAGTTTGTTTGTAGCGCTTTGAGAGAGGGGACCATGTCAACAAAGAGGGAAGAGGCTGTGACGGAGGATGGAGCCGAAGCGATCCGTCGCCTGAGCAGCACGCGCACGGTCGCCAAGAGCGCGATGTGGAACCTTGTGGGCCGCGCCGGGCCGCTGATCGTGGCGGTTATTGTTACGCCGTACCTGGTGCGGGACCTGGGGCCGAGCCGGTGGGGCGTGTTTACGATCGCGCTGAGCTTGATCGGGATTTTCAGCATTTTTGATTTCGGGATTGGCCGCTCGCTGACCCGCGCGATCGCGGAGCTGTTGACGGAGGGCAAGCGCGAGGATGCGGCGAGCATCGCCCGCAGCGGGATCGCTGCGCTCACGGTGCTCGGGATCGCGGGCGGTGGGCTGATGGCGTCGCTGGCGGGGCTCTGGGTGAATGCCGGCCTGCACATTGCGCCCGGGC
>CAXTSA010000063.1:0-10943 GCA_964246755.1 uncultured Acidobacteriaceae bacterium | reverse complement strand
AATCAGATCTGCTCATATGAACCCTCCCTAGAACCCCTCGGCTCACTTCGCTGAAGCTTGGGATAGCTGTAGCCGAGCAGCAGGGTGGTGAAGCGCGCGCGAAGCTGCGCATACCCGAAGCGCACATCCTCTTCAAAGAGCCGCGGAGCGCGAAGCAGCTTTGCGGAGAAGCGACTCCAGAACGCGGCCTTTGCCGCCGCGAACTGAAGATCGGAGGCGGCGACGTAAACAATTTCGAAGCTGCCAAGCGCGCGGAGGAGCACGTCGGCTGCCGCGAGAAAGCGCAGAAACCGCTCGACAGTTGCGAAGCCCTCGTCGACGAAAGCGAAGCGCACGGTCGACTGCGCGGGCTGAAAACGATTCTCGATCGACACCGGAAAGGCGGCGAAAAGCGGCAGGAGCCGGCCGCCGCTCCCGATAAAGCACTGGGCATCGATGCCGCGGGTCTCCGCAAAAAAACGAATCCGCTCGGCTTCGGACGCGAGATAGTGAGCGTCGTCGTTTTCGAGCACGTAATCGAGCGTCATCAGGCGCGATCGAATCTGAGCGTCGCCTTTGCGGCGGCGCAGCTGCGACTTCGGGTCGCCGAGCAGGCGGTAGATGGTCCGCGAGCGGAGGTGATACACATGCCAGCCCTGCCGGTAGTCGAGGCACTCGACGTGCCCGAGGCCACGCGTTTTCTCAAGGAAGCGCATCACGAGCGCGCCCTTGTTGCGATCGCAGAAGTAATCGAACTGCCGGCGCACGAAGTAGCCGGCGTGAGCCGCCACGACATACAGGAACGCGGCCTCGCGTTCCGTGTAGCCGAGTGCCTGAAGAGCGGAGATTGGGTCGTGAATGGAATGCGAGGCCACGGTCACAGCTCCAGAATCCCGGCAATAAGGCCGTGGTCGTCCTCGATCCTGGCGGTGAGTGTTGCACGGTCGGAGGACGATGCGTAGGCGCGGAATCCGGCCTGCGCCTTTCCACGTAAGTGGCCGGGCCGGTAGGCCGCGGTCACGACCTCGATGTCCGCGTGACTGGAGCGCGACCCTTGGTCCCGGTCGTCGCGGTCATACTCGATACGGGCGTCCGGAATCTGAATGCGGTTATTCGCATACGGCAGGTCGAAGCGCTGGGCGACCTGCTGCTTGATCTCAGTTATCGCGCGCTGGGGCCCAGCCTTACGAGCGGCGTGGATGGCCTTCTGCACCTCGGACTTGATCTCGAAGTCAAGCTTAACGCGGAGATTGCTGCCGCCCTGCTTCTCAATCTTCTCCGCTTCCTTTCGGTAGGCCCTGTAAATCTGGGTGTCGTGTTCGACCTCGCGCGGCTTCACCAGGCCCGCATACAGCTTCTGCTCGCGCGGAAGCCCGGAGGTTTGCCGGGCGACCTCGCGCCCGGCGCGGGTGAGCGTCGCGACTTCGATCCGCTCCACCCTGCCGCCGCGCCCATCCCGGCGCGCGTTCACGGCGTCGACCTGCACGAACCCTTTCTCACGCAAAAAGGCGAGGTCGCGATCAAGGCGCGCATGCCTGCCCTGATAAATAACCTCAGCCAGGTCGCGCGTGGTAATCACGCGGAAGCGGCCTAGTTCCGCGAGGACCTTGCGCTCCTCCTCGCGCAGGGAAAGCCCGATGGCTTGCTGCGGAATAGCCTGCCTGCGGGTGCGCTGGTCTGTTTTGCGGTCCAGACGCTCCCTCGGGATGTCGCGATTTTGTGCGCGGGCCGGCCGTTCGCGCTCGACGACACGGCCGCGCTTCGGTTGTGGGACTTGCGGAGGCTTGCGGTCGGCAGCGCGCACTGCGAGGCTCTGCCGCCGCTGCTCCAACGGCGAGGGTTCCAGGGGCACTGTTGTGCGTGCCGGTTCCGGCACCCGCGTGCGAGGCTGATCCTGTGGAAGATCGAGCCGCATCAGGCTTGCTCCCCGGCTTCTGCCTCGGTATTATCAAAGCCGAGCGAAGACTGCACGCCAAGCGCCGGCTCTCGCTTGAGCTGGCCTTGCAGCAGCGTGACGTCGTACTCAGACGCGTCCCCAAACGACTCCGTGGCGCGCCGGGCGGCGTCTTTGGCCGCGCGGATGCGCGCGACCTGGTCCGCAGCGCGGTCGGGAGACCGGTCCGGCTCCTCCGCCCGGTACGGTTCCGTGGACGTTTGCGCCGATCCAGCGGGAGCCGGATCCGGCGCGGCGGTTGTGTCCTGCTTACTCTTCGCCGAAGCGCGCGGCGATTTCTTCTGAAAGTTCTGAGTGGCCACTATGGATCTCCCGGTCGAGGTGCTTCAGTTTGCGGCCTGTGTCGCGGAGGAAGAACTTGCGTTCGATCCAGATGGTCAGGCCGAGGAGGTTGGAGAAGAGCAGAGCACAGTAGAGCGCGATGCTCTTGAGGTAGCTGTGAAGAATCAGGGCTCGCCAGGGCACCAGGAAGCGCAGCTCATGGCTGAGCCAGAAACCGAGCGCGAGAAAGACGAGCGTGGCGACAAACACGGCGTTGGCAAGCATCGGTGAAATCTCCTGCCGCCATGGTCAAGCGGCACTGCCGGAATCAGGCGGAGAGGGCTGTAACCCTCTCCGCAATGCGAGTGAGAGCCGTCACGGCTTTTCACCCGTGATGGCGACCCAGTCGGGGCGGTCCAGCCACCGTATCGCCGTCGCGTGGACGGCATACGAGGACTGGCTTACGGGGAAGCGTTCGCCCGCGATCACGAGCGAGCGTTCCTGCTCGTGCGCGCGGAGCTCGCCCTCGACTTCGAGGTAATCTCCGCGCCGCATGCCGCGCGTGAAGCCGCGGAAGTAAGGTCCGGGGCAGATGATCCGGTGCCAGTCGATGCGAGACCGCCACTCGTTGGCGGCGACGTCCCAGAGGCCGGATGTGGTGGCCAGCAGCAGGACCGCGAAGGAACCCTGTTCGGCGCTGCCGTCAGGCTCCTCGACATCTCTGCCGAGGAAGCCACGGAGCTTGACGGTGTTCTTGAAGATGGTCATGGTGGCACCCCCTTGGGGAGGAACGCCGCTTACGCGGCGTCCTCCTCGGAGACCGGCTCGGCATCAAGGTTTTCCTCGCGCGAGCTCTGCGAATCGGCCAGCTTGCGGACCAGGCTGGCGCGGATTTCCCAACCGCGGATCTTGGTCTTGATCTTCTTTTTGTCCTTGACGATCTCGGCGTCGCGCTCCGTGCTGCGCAGCTCGCCTTCCACCTCGACGTAGGCGCCCTTGCTCAGGTTCCTCGCGTACTCGGCGACCTTGCCGAAGGCGACGATGCGGTGCCACTCGGTGTGGTTCACCCACTGGCCCGTCTGCTTGTCCTTGTAGCCGGACTTGGTGGCGAGCGAGAGAGTCGTAAAGGTCTTCTGCTGCTTGGTTGAGAAGTTCTCGGCGTCCTTGCCGAGGTAGCCCTTCAGAGTGATCTTGTTTTCGTAGAGCGCCATTGTGTTTCTCCTGTTTGTATTTGCCCGGATTGCCCTCGGGACACTCCTGCGCGAAGCGACGCAAGGTGCCCCGCTCCCAAGTGCCAAGCGGCGCTTTTTCGGAGGGTCCGGAAAATCTTTTTTGCATTCTGTGCACAAAAGATTTTCTGGAAACCGAAACCCTTCAGGGCGGCGCAAGCCGAAGCAGAGACGCGCAGTGCCGCAGGGCGCGGGATAGGTACCGAAGCGAGTGACCGAGGGTGAGTAGGGAAAATACGGGAGAAATGGCGCTTTACGAAAACACCTGTTTCGAAGGGCTATCTCGTGCTCCGGACGCCCTCCGCCCAGGCAGCGGAAGACCTTCTTGTACTTGCTCGCCGCCAAGTTCGGCTGCAAGAGCACTGCGTGGGAGAAACACCTCGTCCCGTGCACCGCGTCGTTGCCTGTCGCATGCAGAGCGAAGAACCCATGCTCGGGCGATAGAGTGCAAGGCGAGCTGCACAGCGCCTGCTGCCTGTCGGCCAGGACAAGAAGAAGACCAGCTCTGCTGCCCGGTCGTAACGTCCGTGCCTGCTTGGTCCGCTTTCGCCATAGCCCGCTCACGGGAGCCTCCCCGTGCCTAGCTGGTCTCCGAGGATCGACTCGACCGAGGCGATGCGCTCTCCAATCCAGCGCATGACAGGAACGGCCATCGAGTTCCCGAGCGCCCGGTAGCGGGGTCCATCGGCAGCCAGCCTGCCGCGATACTCAACCAGCGTGTAATCGTCCGGAAAGCCCTGGAGCCGCTCACATTCGCGTGGAGTAAGCCGCCGCACCGCCAGGCCGCGTTGGGCTACGGTGGTCGAGCTGTTCTCGATGCTGCCCGGCGCTCTTGTACGGACAGCGCCCGCGATGCTCGCTGGAGTTGCCGTGCCGGCCGTGCCATCGCTGCCGTGGAGAGTAAAGGCTACGGTGGGCGCGTTGCGGCCGGTCGCATTCGGGTTGGTCCCGAGCGCGTGCATGATCTCGCCGGAGAGCACGTCTCCGGCTTGGTTCTGCGCGAAAGCAACCGCCAGTTGGCCGCCGCCGTTCGCGTGCGAGTGAATATGCTGCATCCCGCGCAGGGTGGGCGCTACCCTCGCCCCGTCACCGCCATGGTCCTTGACGGAGAAAGCAATCGGCACGACTGGTACACCGCGCCCGGTGCCGTCCTCGCTTGCGTCGAAACCGTCGGCTGAGAGCGCGTGCGCGATCAGGGTTTCGGTCTCGAAATCCTGCCTGCCCATGCCGCCCGCATTCAGGCAGCGGGAGGTCGCGCAAGCCGGCGCGAGAACGCCTGCCCCTAGCTGGTTGCGGACGACGCCGTCTTTGCACCTAGCATCGAGGGTGGGCGCGGTGTTTGTGAAGCGACCGCCAGAAGGGCCGACCGCAACGCCGGAGGTAGCTCCTTGCCGCGCTTCCGGGCGCGGCGGAGGATACCCCGACAAGCTGTGGCGCTCAAGTAGTACCGCGGCGGCAGCTCGCCAGTCTCCAAGATGTCCGACAACGAAGACGCGGCGCCGTCGCTGGGGTACTCCGAAATACTGAGCGTCCAGAACGCGGTAGGCGAGCCCATACCCGAGCTGGCCCAGCATCCCGAGGAAGGCGCCAAATGTCCGTCCCCGGTCGATGGACAGAACGCCGGGGACGTTCTCCCACACCAGCCATAGGGGCCGGAGGCGGCCAGCAAGCCGGGCAAACTCAATGGTGAGGTTGCCACGAGGATCATCCAGTCCCGCTCGCTTCCCGGCGACCGAGAAAGACTGGCAAGGTGTTCCTCCGGCCAGAAGCTCGATTGTTCCCACATCTCCCGCTCCGATCCGGGTAAAGTCGCCGGCGTTGGTGATGGCGCCGTCCGCAGGCAGCGCAACGATGTTGCGGATAGCGGCCGCGCGACGCTTGGCTTCTCTCGTGTCCGGCGCGTCATGCGGGCTCGGCATGAAAATAGGCCGCGATGCGCCATGGCGCGAGCGCAGCAGCGCGCAGCAAAAAGGGTCTATCTCGGCAAACATCGCGGGTTGCCAGCCAAGCGGCTGCCAAGCAACCGAGACCGCCTCGATGCCCGAGCACACGGAAAGATATCTCATGCCGAGTTTCCGGGAGCTGTTCCGCGCTTGCGCCGACGCAGCACATCGAGCGCAGCGAGGATGTGCGCCGCCTGCGTGTTGCGGCCATAAAGCACCATATCGGCGTAGCGCACGGGCGCAAGGTCTCCGGCGCGGTCGACGAGCAGCAGCGGCATGCGCGAGCCGCTTTGGAGCAGCAGGTGAATGAGCCGCCCGGCGGGATCGCCGCGCTGCGCGTGGATGAGCACTCCGCAGGCCAGAGCCGCGGTGTTGCCGCCCGCGAGCCTGACCGCGGTCTTCGGCTCGCGGGCAGCGGCGACGTCATAGCGGCGGAGCTCAAGCGCAAGCGAGAGCGAGCCGAGCAGGTCCTGGTCCGCACAGTAGAGAAGGATGGGGATCCTGGCCCGCATCGCCATCAGCTCCCGAACGCCTGGTCTTCGTGAACGTAGCCGATCACGAGACCGAGGGGATTCGACAGCAGCAGCCGGTTCGGCACCTCGTCGCGAAAGCCGTAGACCACCGTGGCGGTCCAGCGTTCGCGCTTTTCCACTTCGTCGGCTCCCGGAGAGCGATACACCTTCTCGAACTCGACATGAGCGCGGTAGGGCGGCTGACGCAGATCTTCGAGGACCACGGACTCGATCTCGATATCCACGTTCGGCGCTCCGGGGTCGAGCAGGAAAGCCTGCAGGCTCTTCGCCTTGTTCACACGCGCAAGCGTCGCGGCCTGCAGGTCATCCGAGAAAAAGCCGAGCGACTCGGCGAAATCGCGCTGTAGTGTCGCGTGGCTGCGCCCGTAGTAGAGCGCGGCCCAGCGCGCGAGGTAATACTTGCTCACGCGGTCAATGGGCACCTTTGAGAAGTCGGCATAGCTCAAAACCTGCCCGCGCCCAGCCTCCGAAACCGAGATGACAAGCGGCTTCAGCCGCGAGGCAGCGGTGTCGGCGCGGTAAAGAAGCGCAACGAGAGCGAGCGCGGCAAGGGAGACGACGAAAAGCGCGACCTTGAGATAGGTATTCGCAACAATGGGCTCGGCGTAGAGCTCAAGGAAACGGTGGCCGGCTTCAGTGGTTTTGAATTCTGTGTTTTTCATCGCTAGTTCCCCATGGGGTTCACCCAGGTGCCGCTGCGGCCGCCGAGAATCGAGGCCGTGAGCTCCGGGATTTTTGTGAGGCCGTACATACAGGTAAAAAGCGTGATGAGCAGCGCGGGCAGCACGGTAAAGGCGTTCGCGAGCGTGATCGGGCCGATGACGCCCAGCAAGCCCAGCAGCACTTTCGAGAAAACGAAGATGAACGCGGCTGTGATCACCTGGTAGAAACCGAAGCCGATAAAGGCCTTGAACCAGCCCCAGAACAGCCAATCGAGCTTCGGCACGACGAAGAAGGGGATGAAAATAGGGCCGACGAGCACGCAAACAGCTGAGGCGGCATAGCCGTAAGCAATGACTGCGAAGGCGACGGCCTGGATCGCGGCAAGCGAAACCGCGATGACAAAGAAGGTCAGCTCCTCGTGAAAGCTGAAGACGCCTGGAGCGGGCCCCAGTTTGCTCTCGGCCTTGACTACTGCGTCCGCAATCTTTTGTGTCTGGTTTGATTCGATCTGGCCGGAAAGGTGGAGCGCCTCCTGGGTGACGAGATCGCTAAAGCTGTGACCGACGCCGGGAATGGGCGTCGAATAGTAGGTCAGCATACCGAGGCCGAAAGCGATGACGAGCAGCAGGTCCGCGAAGCGGGCGAAGTGAAAGCCGCCCCCGCCCTGCGAAGCAGAAAGGGCGGATTTGACGCCGAACCAGACAAGCAGGATCAGCGCCAGGCCGCGGAACATGTCGAGACCGGTGGCCTGCAGCACGGAGGTCTTGGACGAGAGCAGTTGGCCGATAGCCTGGCTGAGAAAGGTGAACGGGTTCTGCTGCATGGGTTATCTCCCTGCCGGGCTGAGGGAGATCGCGTGAATGGAGTCGCTCACGCCGCCGGTGATGCTCTGCATCGTGGCAGCGAAGTTCTGCTGAAAGTAGATCGCGCCGTTGATGGCGCGGTTTTGTGCGTCGATCTGCTGCTTCTGCGCGACGAGCTGCTGCTGGGCGGAGGCGGCGAGAATCTGGTTCGTGTCCTGCTGCGAATGAATCTGAAGCAGCGTGGCGGTGTTGATCTTCGCGAGCAGCGCATTTTCCGTTTGCTGGCTCGGGTCGGTCGAGTAGGTATCGGCCTCAAGGTTCGCGAGCTTCTGCGCGAATGCCTGCGCATCCGACCGGATGGCGCCGAGCGTCGCCAGCGTGCCCGAGGTCATGCCTTGCGCCAGCTCGGAGGTGGCGTACTGGTTGGCAACCGTGGCTTGGGTGTCCGGGTCGAGCGTGGAGTAGCTGCCGGGCGGGTAAGTGTGCGATTGCACCACTGCTGCGCTGTAGGCCCGCGAGGCCTGTGCCGGGTCGCCGATGTTGAGGGCGTTGACCCAGGCCGCGGTGTTGCCGTAGGTATTGGGCGCGGACAGGCTTGTCCATTGCGCGAAGTCCGATTTGTAGCGAGCCGCCAGGTTCTGCGGCATCTGCGACATCTGGTACGCGAGGTTGTAAGCGGCGATGATCTGGTCGCGCGTCTCGACCGCCGTCGTGTAGCTTTGTTCGAGTTTATGGAACTCGTTGAGCGCGGTCGCATAGTTGGTGGGGTCGAAGACCGTCCACTGCGCATGCGCCACAGGCGCGAGCAGGACGGCGAGAGCTGGGAAGAGAATCTTGACGAAACGCATGGAGCTCCTTTTCGAGCGCCAAGCGTGAGCGTTGGCGCGGTTGTACGAGGCAGGGCTGGCTGGAAATCAGGAAAGCGGCTCAGATGTTGCCCGGCACGGCGTGGTTCTCGAAGACGGGCAGCAGCAAATCCTGCGTGAGATAGATCTTGATCCGGTGCCCTTCGCGGATGGTGATCGTGGGCTGAATACTCGTGAAGCGGTCGAGCACATTCGCGCTCGACTGCGAAACACTCGAAGCAATCCCGGCCTTGTAGGCCTCGCTTCCGGACGCGTTCAAGCCTTGATTGGTGTTCGTGGCCTCGGCAGCGCCGGCGATGATGCCGAGCGCGATGGACGCGCCGAAAATCTCGGCATAGTGGTTATCGACCTTGTCCTTGAGTCCCGTGGCTCCGGCTTGATCGAGACCGTGAAACTGGTCGAGATCGACGGAGTAGCCATCCGGCATCAAGAGCCGGTGAAAGGTGACCGCGAGGCGCTTTTGGCCGAGGCTTGACACCTTTTGCACGTCGCCCAGAATGAAGCTGCCTTCGGGAATGAGCAGGTGCTGTCGGTCCTGGCTGTAAATCGGGTTCGTGACCATCACCTTCACAGGCCCGGCAAACTCGCCATCAAGCCGCGTGACAAGCACCGTGTCAAGAGTGGTCCCTTCGAAGACCACGTATGGCTGGCCATGCGCGGAGTTGAGGTTGACCTCAGGCGCACGCTTGTCCGCGGCGGCATGCGGCAAGCCCGAAGGGTGAGCCTGGGTTGTGTCGCTTTCAGGAGGGGGGTGGGTATCTCCTGCCGCTGCGCGCGCAGCGCCGTCTCCGCCGGAAACGAGATTCGAAGCGAAGCGCGCTTTGAAAGCGAGCGCTCGTTCGGCATCCGCGATCGGATCCCGCCGTTCCTCGGCGACGACCGGCGACTGCGTAGCAGAAGATGCAGCGCCGCCAGCCTGAGTGCCAGGCGCAAGCGAAGCGGGCGCGCTGCTGTTGTTCGCAGCCCTGCCGGCCTGCCCGTCCGACGCCCGTTGGCTCTGACTCTGGCGCTGGTCCGCGTTCAAGTCGCGCTCCAGTTCCTCGATCTTTTGCTGGTTTGCGCTGCCCGAGTCGGCGAACGTGCTTGGCGCAGGTTCCTTCGCGGCAGGCCGGGCGCGCTCCTTCGAGAACAGCACGGCGAGCAGGATCAGCACGGCGAGCCCGGCTACGACGTAGCCTTGCGCCTGCTTGGGTACGACGCCTTCCGGCAAGCGCCGCTTGTCGCGCACGGCCGCCGGCTTCTGCGAGATATTTTCAAGTTGAGGGTTCTGCTGTTCTTCCGGCACCGGCGTCACCTACTGCCCTTTCCGCTCGAATGCGAGCCGGCGCTTGCCGATTTCCAAATATCCGCGGTCGACAACCGTGGGCAGCACGTAGGTTCCATCCTTGAGCTGAAATGTAATCAGGTCGGGCTTGCCGTCCTTGAGCTCGTAGACGGCGAACTTCTCCTCTGCCGCAGACTTAATGAAGGTGAATTTGTCGTCGTGATAGATCGCCTTTACCGCGAAAGGCTTCTCGTCGTGGTAGCTGTAGTCGAACTGAAGGGCGCTAGTCGGATACTCCGAGCGGAACTGCTCGATTGCCGAGTTCGCGCGAACTTCAGCAAGCTGCGCCTGAGCGCGCGCGGCATCGGCCTCGCTGGCTAGAACGAGCCTGCTGGCAGCGGCCAACGAGGAAGCATCGGACCGCTCGATAACGACCTTCAGGTCGGGGTCTCCCGTTTCGATATCGTCGAGCGTGAACGAGTACACCTGGCCCTTGTCTGTGATCAGGTTTAAATTCGAATGAATGCCTGCTTTCGCGGGGTGGAGAAAGCAGTAATTTCCGACCGTATCAATGATCCAGAAATCCTTATCGCCGGTCGCGACTTCGAGAATCTTCTCGGTCGCGGGCAGCTCGATCAGCGTGGTATAGCGCATCTTCGCGCGGACGCTTACGATGTCGTTCGCGTGGTATTTGACGAGACGGGCAAACTGCTGGCCGTGCGCGACGGTCGCGGCAAGGCCAAGCAGGATCGGGAAAATGGGTGCGCGAGACATGGGTTCTCCGTGGTGGGTGGTGAGTAGATAAACGGTGTTAGCCCTGTGGGTTCGGGTAGTCTTGGGCGAGCCGGAGCAAGCCCTGCTCCGGCCCGAAGCGGGCGAAATAATCCTGTTTGCGAAGGTTGTCGCGGGCGTTGTTGGTCGCCATCCAGTAGCCGAGGGCATCGACTTCGAGCACCAGCTTTTTCGTCCCGCGCGGCTGGATCAGGAGCAGCTCGCGTTTCGGGATGAGCGAGTCCAGAAGCTCCAACTGCGTGTCACTCAGCTGGAAAACCTCGGCATAGAGCTTGCAGTCCATGTTTGGGTTCGCGAGAAAGAGCCGGGTCGGGCAGGACTCGTTGACAACCGCGAGCTTGCCGGAGGCAGCGAGCTCAACGACCGACTGCGTCGCGAGGACCATCGCGGCGTTCTTTTTGCGCCAGGTCTTCTCTGCGCGCGTGATCCAGTCGCGAATGGTCTTGTTCTTCAAAAAGATCCAGGCTTCGTCGATGACGAAGATTTTGAACAGCGCCGCGTTCGCCGGATTCTCGATCTCCGCCGAGGCCCGCTGCAGCACGTAGAACAGCAGCGGTTCGAGGACGTCCGGGTAATCCGACCAGCCGTCGAAGTTGAAGGTCTGGAAGCGCGAGAAACTGAGCGTATCCTCGGCGTTGTCGAACAGATAGCCGAAC
>CAXTSA010000062.1:2588-10956 GCA_964246755.1 uncultured Acidobacteriaceae bacterium | reverse complement strand
TGTCTACCGTTCATTACGGTGGTGCTTTGAAAGCGACGTGCCAAGAGCTACATGCCCTCACCGGTAAAGGGGTTGGTATCCGTGGTGCGCGCCGTGGTGGGGTCCGGGACACTCCCGGGGTTCTTGCCGCCCTGGCTGCCGTGAGCGCCGGCGCCGAGCGCCCGGGGGCCGTCGACCGTAAAGACGCGTAGAGGATCGCCGGGCAGCATTTTGTGTTCGGCGAGCGCGAGGCGGATGCGGCGCTGTAGTTCGCGTTTCGCGCCCCACTGCTGGTTGGCAAGGGTCTTCAGGACGATCGGGTAGGTCACCTGCGAGCCTTTGATCGCGTCTACGCCCAGCACAGTCGGGTCGGCGAGGAAGGCGTCCTTGAAGGCGGGATCGTTGCGCACACTCATCGCGGTATCGAGCAGTACTTCGATCACCTCGTCCGGGTTGGCCGAGAAGTCGACCTCCACGTTGATGGTTGCCACCGAGTAGTCGCGGGTTTTGTTGGCAACGGTGGTGATCTGCGAGTTCGGGACGATGTAGAGCGTTCCGTCGCCGTCGCGCATCGTTGTTTTGCGCAGACTCATGGCCTCGACCTGGCCGGTGAGCCCGGTCACGGTGATCCAGTCGCCGACATTGAACTGGTCTTCCAGCAGGATGAGCATGCCGTTAAGGCAGTCCTTAACCACGGTTTGGCAGGCGAGGCCGATGGCGACGCCGGCGACACCGGCCGAGGCGAGCAGTGGGCCCAGGTTGAAACCGATCAGGGGGAGGATTTCGATCACCGCCAGGAAGCCGATGACGCCGATGCCGGTGGCGCGCAGCACGGACGACAGTGTGCGGGCCTGCGAGATGCGGGTGGCTGCGGCGGCATGCTTCTCGGCCACGCGCGCCATGCGGTCGGTGAAGTAGCTGAGAACGCGGGTCAGCACCCAGGCGACCAGCAGGATGATCAGAACCTTCGGCAGCACATCGAGAAGCAGATGCTGCGCGGTGGTGAAGAGCCGGTCCGGCGTGAGCAGGTCACGGAGCCTGTGGTGCGGCGCGACTACCGGAGCCGCTGCGAAAAGGAGTAGCATGCGGTTGTTTCTTCCTTTATGGCGCGAGCTTTGGCAAGCGGAGGGTGAACGGGATGCGACGTGGTTTCATGCGACTTGGTTTTCAGATGGACGACTTCTCCCACCGCAAGTTCAGCTTACAGGGACGCCGGGTGGCCTTGGGGTGCTCTTTGCTGTTGCTGAGCTTGGGCGCAGGCTTAGGCGAAGCCCGGGCTCAGTATGCTCCTCCGAGCGCCGCGAGCAGCCCGCCGGTGAACGCGCACGGCATGGAAGGTAACCACGAACGCGATGCGCCTGCGGTGAGCCCGCAGATGCAGGAGCAGATGGCGGATCGCCGCAACTCGGATCGGCAGCGGCAGCTGGTCGCCGATACGGAGAAGCTGTTTTCCCTCGCGCAGCAGCTGCGGGATGAGGTGGCCAAAAGCAACAAGGATCAACTCTCCGTGCCGGTTGTAAAGAAGAGCGAGGAGATTGAAAAGCTGGCCAAGGCTGTGAAGGAAAAAATGCGCGGCTACTAGGAACTCGTGTGGTCGCGAGGAGAGCGCGCGCGGAACGCTCTTCCAGGCGCGGAACGGCAAGCAGCGGTGGCTTTTTTACCGGCAGCAAGCACTTCGTACTCTGTCCGGAATCAATACAGCACACTTGCAGGCTCGCAGAGACGGTGCACTCTCCTCTTGCAAACCCTGGCCGTGGTGAAGTTATAAACTGATGTTCGTGGCACGGGCAGCATGCGCAACAAGGAGGAGCGTGGATGGCGGCGGGTGAGTTTGTCATTCAGGATAGAAGCGCCGAAACAGGGCAGACCTCCGCGACTCGATGGTCGGGGCTTGCGCAAGAGCAGCTCATTGAGATCTACCGGTTGATGCTGTTGTCGCGGCGCACGGACGATCGAGAAATCCAGTTGAAGCGGCAGCAGAAAATCTTTTTCCAGATCTCCTGCGCGGGGCACGAGGCGCTGCTAGTTGCTGCCGCGATGGCAATGAAGCCCGGCTACGACTGGTTCTTCCCGTACTATCGCGATCGCGCGCTGTGCCTTGCGCTTGGCTCGACGGTGGAGGAGCTTTTGCTCCAGGCTGTGGGTGCGGCGGAGGACCCGGCAAGCGGCGGCCGGCAGATGCCGTGTCACTGGGGAAACCCACGGCTCAACATCGTTTCCGCTTCGTCGGTCACCGCGACGCAGTGCCTCCACGCCGTCGGCTGTGCTGAAGCGGGACGCTATTTCTCGCGGCATCCCCAGGCCGCTGCAAAGCAGGATGGAGATTACCGAGAGTTCAAAGACGTCGGTTTCCACGGCGATGAAGTGGTATACGTCTCAATCGGCGAGGGTTCGACGAGCCAGGGCGAGTTCTGGGAGTCGCTGAACACGGCATCGAACGGCAAGCTGCCGGTGGTGTACGTCGTCGAGGACAATGGCTATGCGATTTCTACGCCGGTCGAGGTGAATACGCCGGGCGGCAATATCTCGCGCCTGGTGCAAAACTTTCCGAACTTCTTTTTCGCCGAGGTCGACGGGACCGATCCGGTCGCAAGCTACGGGGCGATGACGGAGGCGGTGGCGTGGTGCCGGGCCGGGCATGGGCCCGCCTTTGTGCACGGGCACGTGGTGCGGCCGTATTCGCACTCCGAGTCGGATGACGAGCGTTCGTACCGCAGCGCGCGCGAGATCGAAGCAGACACATTGCGGGATCCCTTGCCGCGCTTCCGCGAAACGCTGCTGCGCGAGAGCGTGATCGACGCCGAGGCGCTTGAGACGCTCGAGCTCGGCGTCGATGCTGAGGTACAGGCGGCGTCTGACCGCGCGTTGGCCGCTCCGATCCCGGAGCTTGCGAGCATCGGGCGGCACGTGTACTCCGAGGACTTTGACCCGACCAGATCCGCACTCGAACGGGAGCCGGCCGCGGGCGACAACGCAAAATCCAGGACCATGCTCGAGGCGATCAACAGCTGCCTGCACGAGGAGATGCGCCGCGATGAGCGCATCGTGATCTACGGCGAGGATGTCGCCGACGCAAGCCGCGACGAGGCGCTGCGCTCGGGCGAAGTCAAAGGTAAGGGCGGTGTTTTCAAGGTGACGGCCGGTCTGCAGACCGAGTTCGGCTCCGAGCGGGTGTTCAACTCGCCGCTCGCCGAGGCGAACATCGTGGGGCGGGCGCTGGGGTACGCGGTGCGGGGCATGAAGCCTGTCGTTGAAATCCAGTTCTTCGATTACATCTGGCCGGCGCTGCACCAGATGCGCAATGAGCTTTCCAACCTGCGCTGGCGTTCAAACGGGACGTTCTCGGCGCCGCTGGTGATCCGCTGCCCTATCGGAGGCTACCTGACGGGCGGGTCCATTTACCATTCGCAATCGGGCGAGGTGATGTTTACGCATACGCCGGGGATTCGCGTCGTGATGCCCTCCAATGCGCTCGACGCGAACGGGCTGCTGCGGACCGCGATCCGCTGCGACGACCCAGTGTTGTTTCTCGAGCACAAGCGCCTGTATCGCGAGCCGTATAGCCGCGCTCTGGACCCCGGGCCGGACTACACGATTCCGTTTGGCAAAGCAGCCACGGTGCGCGCCGGCACCGACCTTACGGTGGTGACCTATGGCGCGGTGGTACCGCGCGCTCTGCAAGCCGCGCAGCGGGCAGAGCGCGAGCTGGGCCTCCAGGTGGAACTGTTGGATTTGCGCACATTAAGCCCGTATGACTGGGAGGCAATCGCCGAGTCCGTGTGCAAAACCAACAGGGTACTGGTGGCGCACGAGGACATGCGGAGCTGGGGCTACGGCGCCGAGATTGCGGCGCGTATCGCCGACGAACTCTTTGATGAGCTGGACGCCCCGGTGCGCCGCGTCGCCGGCATGGATACCTTCGTGGCGTATCAGCCGGTGCTCGAAGATGAGATCTTGCCGCAGCCTGAGCGGATCTATCGGGCGATCGAGTCGCTGGCGAAGTACTAAGCCGACCGCCCGACCGGACCGAAGGGAGAGCCACGGAGTCCTTGGCCGCAGGCATCAAGGAACAAGCCACGAACACGCCACGAGGTGGCCGCCAGCCGCGCAGGCAGTCCTGCCTTTATCCATTCCAGCGCAACTAAATCCGCTTTTCAGCGTCTGCACACGCAGGAGAGACGGGATGGCGATCACACGGCGGGTATTCATGCGGGGCGGGGCAATGGCGGTTGTGGGCACGACCATGGTGCCCACCTTGCTGACGCGGGCGGTTCTGGCGCAAACCGAAGGGTTGCGCCGAGGCGGCAAGCGATTGGTAGTCGTGTTCCAGCGTGGTGCGGTCGACGGCCTGAGCATGGTTGTCCCCTACCGCGAGAAGGCTTACTACGGCATGCGCTCCTCGATCGCGGTCCAGCCGAAGGACGTCCTCGACCTGGACGGTTTTTTCGGGCTGCATCCTGCCATGGCATCGCTTAAGCCGCTGTGGGACGCGAAGGAGTTGGGAGTGGTGCATGCCTGCGGATCACCGGACCCGACGCGCTCGCATTTCGACGCGCAGGACTATATGGAGAGCGGTACGCCGGGAGTCAAGGCGACGCCGGACGGCTGGCTCAACCGGGCGCTAGCCGCCGCCGGGACAGCGGAGCCGGCAAGCGCGTTTCGCGCTGTTTCCATGGGGGCGATGCTGCCTCGCACCCTCGGTGGCCGCGCGCCGGCAATCGCAATCGGCAACATACAGACATTTGGAGTGCATGAAGCGGGAGCGCACGTGCCTGCCTCCAGTGCCGGACCTCAGCACACAGGGATACCCGACGGCTATGCGGCCATGTACGCCGAAAGCGTCAATGCCGTGCTGCACGGCACCGGCAACGAGACGTTTGAGGCGATCCGCATGCTGCGCTCGGCAGCACCTGGCAGCTATGCACCGGCAAACGGGGCCGAGTACCCGCACAATCCTTTTGGCGACAGCATGAAGGGCCTGGCGCAGTTGATGAAAGCCAATCTCGGAGTCGAGGTGGCATTCGCCGAGATGGGCGGGTGGGATACCCACCAGAACCAGGGTGGCGCGAACGGCCAGCTCGCGAGCCGTTTGCGCGAGTGGAGCGATGGTCTGGCGGCCTTCCGGCGCGATATGGGCCAGTTAGGAGAGGACATTGTGCTCGTGACCATGTCGGAGTTCGGGCGGACCGTTCAGCAGAATGGGACCGGCGGAACGGATCACGGCCATGCAAATGTCATGCTTGTGATGGGCGCACCGGTACAGGGTGGCAAGGTCTATGGAGTGTGGCCCGGCATCGACCCGGAGCAGCTTCATGACGGGCGCGATCTCAAGGTGACGACAGACTACCGGCAAGTGCTGAGCGAGGCAGCAGGCGGGACTCTCGGGTTGCGTGACATGCAAGCGGTGTTTCCTGGCTTCTCAACTGGAAAGAATGGAACAATGGACTTTCTTAAAGCATAGGTTGAAGGAATCAAACCTGCAACGCTTCCATGAAGGTTTTGGTTCGCCCCATAGGTTGCGAGTTCTCCCGCTGTCCTTTCAATGGCTGCGGAGAATCATCCACATGGAAAAGCCGGCCACGATCAGCGCAAGCAGAAAAACCATCCCGAGGGCGCCGAGTATCCAGCTCAATTTCACACCGTGCTACCGCTTGAGCGGGGCTCGAGGCGGGGTGGATCGAATGGCCGAGCGGAGCCAGGCTGCCGGGCGGATTTGATTTTCGATTGCAGTCGGTTGCTCACCAGGTTGTCTCCCTCCATGGTCGCGGGCTTGCCGCGAAACTGCCGGCAGTGCTTTCGGTTAAGATGGCAGCGGTAGGTATCGCTATTGCGCTTTTTACCTTTGTGTTCTCTTCAAGAGATGCCCGGCGAGGGACAGCTGCGCGAGTTCGCGAGGGAAGGGCGGCAGCTTTGCGTAGCAAATGATGAAGGCCGCTTTGCTGCCATCGACAACATTTGCCCGCACCGGGATGGGCCGCTTTCGGAAGGCACTTTGGAAAACGGCAGAGTGCTTTGTCCCTGGCATGCGTGGGCGTTTGACCTGCGGACCGGCGAGGCCGAGCACAACTCTGACGAAACCGTTCAGGTCTTTCCCTTGAAGATTGATGGCGACGAGGTTTTCTTCGGTCTGCAAGAGGGCTGAAGCGTTCAGTTCTTCTTCCCGCCGATCCGCCCCGCGATTTGCTCCAGGGTGGTCCCTTGCAGCGAAACCAGCATGGCCGCTTCCGCGGATGCAAGAAGCCGTCGCACCTCGCCGTTCACCCGCTTCGCGTCTGCGCTCGCCGGGCCCGGGCCTCCGGGCAGGGAAGGGCGAAACGGGGCAGCCGGTTCCGTCGCGCGATACACGTCGGCAACCGTAGTTTCCGCTGCCCGGCGCACGAGTTGCGAGCCGCCGGATGGACCTTTGTAATTGCGAATCAGGCCGGCGTGTTGCAGCTGGGCAAGAACTCGACGGACCACCACTGGATTGGTTTGCAGTTTTTCTGCAATCGCTTCAGACGAGTGGACCTGGTCGGGCCGGCGCGCAAGCAAAACAAGGGCGTGGATACCGGTCGCAAAGCGTGTGCTCGTCGCCATGGCGTCCACCTTTCCAGAGCCTGGATTGCCTTCACGTTAACGCTTCAGTCCCTGTCTGTCTATCGCAAATGCGCGAGCGAGCCGCGACTCCGGGTCCTCGTGCTAGCATCGGATGAATTATCCGTAACCGATACGGGAGCCCCTGAAACCAGTGCGAATTCTCTTTGTGGGAGATGTCTTCGGCCACGCCGGCCGGCGCATCGTTCGAGATCATCTCCCGGCCCTTGTCGCGGCGCATAGCGTGGACCTGCTCGTGATCAACGCGGAGAACTCTGCCGGGGGATTCGGCGTAACGCCTGCTACCGCCGAAGAGCTCTTCGACCTGGGCGCGCATGTGCTGACGACCGGCAATCACATCTGGGACAAGCGAGAAATCATCGAGTACATGCAAGGCGCGGCAGCCGATGGCGATGAACGCAGCCGTCGCTTACTGCGCCCGGCGAACTATGTCGAGGGAACGCCGGGCTTCGGCTGGTACCAGGGCGAGCTGCCGGGCGGCGAGCGATACGCGGTCATTAACCTGCAAGGAAGGGTTTTCATGGCGTCCAATGACGATCCGTTTCGGACAGCCGACCGCGTCCTGAAAGCGATTACCGCGCCGGTGGTTCTGGTCGACTTTCACGCGGAGGCGACCAGTGAGAAAGCAGCCCTGGGCTGGTACCTGGATGGGCGAGTGACGGCGGTGCTCGGAACCCATACCCACGTGCCGACGGCGGACGATCGCGTGCTGCCCGGAGGGACGGCGTACCAGACCGATGTCGGCATGAGCGGGCCGTATGCCAGCGTGATCGGAGTAGAGAAGGATCTGGTGCTGCACCGCTTCTTGACCGGGATGCCCGCGCGGTTCGAGCAGGCCAGGGAGGATCCGCGCATGAGCGCGACTCTGATCGAGTGCGACGGGCAAACAGGCCGGGCCTTTTCGACCCGACGCTTTCTGTTGGGGGAGTAGCTCCCGCGATGGCGGGAGTAGCTCCCGCGATGGCGGAAGTAGCTCCCGAGTCCGCGAATAGCTCCCGAATCGGGAGTACGCTCTTCTCCGGGGTTCCATCCTTCCCGTTCGCAGTTACTTTCTGTGACTTTGGGTTCTTTCCGAAGAAGAAGATGTTGCTTTTCCGGTGAGCCGTCCCGTAGAGTCCCGCCATGCGAATGCGGACTAGTTCGGGATCGGCGACGCTCGAAATGGGTTTGCTGGGATTTCACTTCGAGCTGCGCAGCTTCGGCGTGAAGGCATCGAAAAGCGGCGCAGGCAAGGACCGGCACAGGAATTTCCGGACATGAAGCAGTGAACGCCAGGCGAGGAGCGCCGAGCTGGTTCGGTGAGGAGCCGCTCTGTCGGTTCCTCGCCTCGCTGCTCGTCTTGCTCGCGTGCCTGCTTTGCTGTTTCGCCGCGCCCGCGCAGCACTACACATTCGCGCAGTTCGGCCAGGCGGATGGTCTGCTGAACCAGGATGTCAGCGCGATCGTGCAGGATGGCCGCGGCGTTTTGTGGGTCGGAACTGAGAATGGTTTGTTCCTGGCCGACGGCAGCCACTTTACCCGGGTGGAGAGCTTCCGGGATGCCGCGTACGGCTCCATCCTGGCCATGCATGTGGATGCGCACGGGCGGGTCTGGGTGCTTGGGGCCAAACACCTCGTCTTTTTTACGGAAGATCAGGAAATGCACGTCGTAGCCGGCGTCGACCTCAACCTGCTTCTTGAGGACGGTGTTGCTCTCGCCTCGCTCCCGGATGCGCCGAATACGATCTTTCTGCTCCGAAACGGACGTCTGCATCAGATCGCGAGCGGTAATGGTGGAGCGAGCTGGGAGAGCGGC
>CAXTSA010000062.1:0-2557 GCA_964246755.1 uncultured Acidobacteriaceae bacterium | reverse complement strand
GTTCCTGAGCCTCGCCGTCGACGGGCAGCGCCGTTCGCTGTGGGCCGGTTGTGGCGACGCCCTTTGTGAGGTGAAGCCGCCGCCCGCGGGGGCCCAAGGAGAAGCAGCGGTTACGGTGTGGGATCGGAGCCGCGGTGTGCCCCCCAATGCCTGGCGCAAGGTCTTGCTAGCGCGAGACGGGCGCGTGTGGGCGCGGGGGGCCGGAGATGTGTTGCGCCTGGACCCGCGCACGTGGGCGACCGACCGCTTCGGCGACCCATCTGCCGGCAGCGAGCCTCGGGCCCGTTATTGCGAGATCATGGAGGACTTGGACGGAAGCATCCTGGCGACGATTCCGGATGGACTTGCGCGCTTGCGAGACAGACGCTGGCAAAAACTTGGCGCCGCGAATGGCCTGCCTCCCAGTCAGATCGTGACCATGTTTTTTGACCGGGGCGGCGGACTTTGGCTGGCGCCTATGGGCGGAGGCATCTGGCGATGGCTCGGCTATAAAAACTGGCAGCACTGGACACGATCCGAGGGCCTGAGCGACACGGTGAGCTGGGGCACGTTGCGCGACAAGGATGGCCGGCTCTGGGTGGGGTCGGGGAGCAATCTTGACCGCATCGACGAAGCGCAGGGCAGAGCCGTGCCGCAGCGCTCCGGAATGCCCATGCGACAGGTTCAGACTGTGGTGGACGACGCACGCGGACATCTCTGGGTGGGAACCAGCGATGGAAATCTGTTCGATTTCGATCCGAAAACACAGCGAGCCCGGAGGGTATCGGACGACCTTGGCTTTGTTTACAGGGTCAGGAGCGAGGCCGCTGTGCAGCCGGAAACGAGCGCTCGTAGCAGCGGCGATGCCGGACGGCTTTGGATTTGCTCAGCCAGGGGTGTCTGGTACGTCTCGGCCTCCGACGGATGGGGAATGCCTCATCACCTAACCGACAGCGGCGCACCCGACGGGAATGTCTGGGGCATGACGCAGGACAGTTCGGGCGCGCTCTGGTTCGCCGCGCAAGGGGGCTTGTACCGCTATGTGAACGGTATCTGGACCTTGATGCACCTCCCTCGTGAAGCGCAGGCAATTGCCTATCCCGCCCTTGCCGCTGATCAGGATGGAACGCTGTGGATGCAAGGAGCGATGCCGACGCCGGTGCTGCACTTGCGAATCGCAGGAGCCGAGGCACGGGTCATTGGCTCGGTGGGCGGAGACCTTATCGGCTCGGATGACGTGAGTTTTCTCAGGTTCGACAAGCGTGGATGGTTCTGGGTCGGTACAGACCTGGGCGTGTACGTCTCGAACGGAAAGCAGTGGGTGCACTGCACGCGTGAAGACGGCTTGATCTCGGACGATACCAACACAGAGGGAGTGTTCGAGGATACAGATGGCTCGATGTGGTTCGACACAGCCGGGGGGGTCTCGCATCTGCTGCATCCGTCCGAACTGTTTCGCGTACCGGCTCCGCAGATCAGCGTGAGAGATGTGAGGCTGAACGGGGAGGAGTTGCAGGCCGGTGTGCGGCGGCGGTTCGATATGCGCGAGCCCGAGCTCTCGGTTGAGCTGTTCTCCACCTACTACAAGCGCCCCCGCGCCGTAGTGTTTCGCTACCGATTGCTCGGTCTCGACAGCGAATGGCAGATTTCCGAGGCCGGCGATATTCATTTTTCCAGCCTGGCGCCCGGAGCGTATACGTTGAGCGTGCAGGCGATGGACCGGAGAATCCACCAGTTTTCGGCGCTCATCGATTACTCGTTTACATTGCTGCCGCCTTGGTATCAACGCGAAGGCTTCAAAGTCGGTGTTTTGCTGCTGTGCCTGCTGCTGGGCACGCTGTGGTGGCAGGTGAGTTTGCGGCGCCTGAAGACAAGTGAAGCCAACCTGAAACTCAAGGTGGATCAGCAGACCGCGCAACTGCTCGCGGAAAAGGAGCAACTGCAGCGCGCCCAGAGGGAGTTGCTGGAAACTGCGAGCCACGATGCGCTCACCGGCCTGTTGAACCGCTCCGCCATCTTCGAGACGCTCGCGCGTATGCGGCGCGCGGCGTTGGAGGATGGCATCGCGCTCAGCGTCATTATGGCGGATCTGGATCATTTCAAATCCATCAATGACCGCTGCGGGCACGCGGTAGGCGATGCCGTTTTGCGGGAGTGCGCGGAGCGGTTCCGGGAGACGTTGCGGCCGGGCGACGCTGTCGGGCGCTACGGCGGTGAGGAAATCCTGATCCTCATACCCGGTCTGAGCCCGTTTCACGCCATCTCTCGCGTGGAAGAGATCCGGGCAGCAATCGCCAACCGTCCCGTGGTGCACGGCGACCATGTGCTTCTTATTACGTGTTCCTTCGGGGTCGCCTGGTTGAATGAAGGGCACCGAAACGTCGAAGCCGTGGTAAACGCAGCCGATGCCGCGCTGTACATGGCCAAGCAGAATGGAAGGAACCGCGTCGAGTTCACCCCCGACGCGGCCGATGAGGAGTACATGGCCAACCGTGGCTACCTGTCCACTAGGCTTGAGGACGAAGAAGAGGAAACAGGATAACGTCCCGGATGGAACGCGCGCCGGTCAGGATCATAG
>CAXTSA010000061.1:0-10987 GCA_964246755.1 uncultured Acidobacteriaceae bacterium | reverse complement strand
GCCTGAAAATGCGCTTCACTGCCCCGCCCGCGGCCAACCGGCTCGCACCGATTCCCCTTGTCGATCCCCTGCTCTCGTCATCGCGCTGCTACCCACAGTGTAGTGAGCAGAAGAGGAATGCGCGACCCGGAAGAATCGCTCGGAGTGAGGTTCCCGTTTGTACACAGGGCCGGATCTCGGATTTGGGCTGAGGATCTGGATCGCGGACAGGACCATCATCGCGGCATATCGCGATGCGTGATCTTCACCCGGTAGCCCTCCGCCTCAAGCCTACGCCCCACCTCTTCGGCGATCATCACCGAGCGGTGCTGCCCTCCGGTGCAGCCGAAGGACACCGTCAGATAGCTTTTTCCCTCGTGAATGTAGTGCGGCAACAAGAACCCGAGCATGTCGAGCGTTTTCTCGAGAAATGCACCTGTCTGCGGAAAGCTGCTGACATACTCGACTACTTCCCGGTCCTGCCCGGTCAGCGGCCGGAACTCGGGGATAAAATGCGGGTTCGGCAGGAAACGCACATCGAGCACCAGGTCGGCGCCAAGGGGCACGCCGTTCTTGTAGCCGAAGCTCGTCACCGAGATCAGCAGGCTCTTCCCGGCGTCCGCCCCAAAGCGTGTGTGCAGGTATGCCCGCAGCTCATGCACGTTGAAGTTCGTGGTTTCGAGCACCACGTCGGCCACATTGCGCACCGGCTCCAGCAGCATGCGCTCGGCCTCGAGCGAGGCTTCCACACTCGCGTCCGCGCCCAGAGGATGCGGCCGCCGCGTCTCCGAGTAGCGTCGCAGCAGCGCCGGGCGCGCCGCCTCCATAAAAACCACCGTCACCGGCAGCGTCTGCCGCATGCTCAGCAAGGTCGAGGGCAGGTGCTCGAGCGCTTCGCCTTCTCGCACATCGACCACAATCGCGGCTTTGCGCGTGGTGGCGGACTTGGCGATCAGCGCGGCAAACTGCGGAAGCAGCTCAATCGGCAGGTTGTCGACCGAGTAGTAGCCGAGATCCTCGAACGCTTTGAGCGCGGAGCCTTTGCCCGAGCCGGAGAGACCCGTCAGGACTACCAGTTCGCGGATTGGGCCGGGGTCGCTCACTGTACTTTTCAAAATCGGACGGCGCCCGTTCGACGCCGTCCGCCTATTCTATGGCAGTTCGATCAACTCGAGCGTGCCGTCTCGCTTGCAATGCAGAACTCGCAACAGTCCCGCCTTGTCGCGGAAGATGAAAATCTCCCGGTTCCGCGTTTCAAGCTCCTTCACCGCCTCTTCAAGGCTCATCGGCCGCAGCGCGATCGCGTCGATCGTGCGCGTGACATGGGGCTCGCTCGACATTTCCCCGTGACCACTGCCCGAGTTGCGATTCGGCGGCGTGGTTCCCGGCGCGACATCCGGCTGGATCCCGAGAACTGCATCGAGCGGCGAATCGGGCGTATTTAACAGCGCAGTGCGCTTGGCCTTGCCGCCTCGCTCCAGCGCCGGCTCCACGACCACTTTTTCATCCTTCGGCAGGCGCTTTTGCGTGGCCCGCTTCTCCTTGAAGCGAATCGCCTGCGCTTCGGTCTTTTCGAGCGCCTGTCGCAAGGCCGTTTCCATGCTCGCGGTACTCTCGCACAGCCCCACCAGGTCCTGCGCATGGGTTTTCACGGTCACTTCCGCGATCTGCCGATATTTTTCCGCCGTCACGATGACGTGCGCACTGGAGCCGCCTCCCAGCATCTTCTCCATGCGATCCAGATACGGCCCTGCAAGGGCGCGCATTTCGTCTGTTACCACCGCCTCGTGCCTGCCTGTGTACTCTACGTCCATCATTGCTCCTTCTCGCGCCGCCTCGAGCGCGACAAGCCTACTCGCGCACACGACGCTGATGCGTACTTGGGATGCGCATATCCTCGCGATACTTTGCCACCGTTCTCCGAGTCACGTCGATCCCCTCTTTTTGGAGCACCAGCGTGATGTGATCATCGGTCAGCGGCTTGCGCGGGTCTTCCTCCTCGATCAGCTTTTTGACCCTGCGTTTGAGCAGCATCAGCGGCGTTCCCTGACCTTCCGGCCCGTTCACGCCTTCTGAGAAGAAGAAGCGCAGCTCGAACACCCCTTGCGGCGTATGCGCATATTTGTTGGCTACCGCGCGGCTCACCGTCGAAGGGTGCACGCCGATCTCCTCCGCCACCTCCTTGATCATCATCGGCTTCAGCCGCTCAACGCCATTCTCAAGGAAGTCGCCCTGCCGCCGCACAATCGCCTCGCAGGTGCGCAGAATGGTGTTCTTTCGCTGCTCGATGTTGCGCATCAGCTGCAAGGCGGACCGGTAGCGCTCCTTGACGTAGTCCTTCACATCTTTTCCGGCTTCGCCCTTCACCAGCAGCTTGCGGTAATCGCGGTTGAGCCGCAGCGTCGGCAGGCTCTCATCGTCCATCACGGCGACCCACGCGTCGTCCCGCTTGACGAACTCGACGTCGGGCTCAATCAGTCGCGCGTCGCTGTGCTGAAACCGCTGCCCGGGCCGGGGGTCCAGGGTGCGGATAAACTCGAGCGCCACGCCCACCTCTTCGGGCGTAGCCTGCGCCGCCTTGCCCAACTCGCGCAGGTCGCGTTTGCCAAGCAGCGGCAGGCAGCCATCCACGATGCGGTGCGCTACCGCGAGCGTCGCTTCGCGGCGCGCCCGGTCAGCCGCCGTGGCCCGCAACGTACTTCCTACAGCGCGACGGCATGCGGCGATCTGCAGCAGCAGGCACTCGCGCAGGTCCACCGCCGCAATACCGCAGGGGTCGAGCGAGCGCACGATCTCAAACGCCTGGGCGAGCAGTGCTTCGGCATCCGGCAGAACCTGGCTCGAGGGCCCCGCCGGCGCGCTCCCGGCAAGCTCGCGCAGCCAGCCCGCGTGCAGTTCGCCCCCGCTGGCTGAGCAGTAGCCATCCTCATCCAGATTGCCGAGTATGTAATCCACGGCGCCGCGTACCAGGGGGGACAACGGCAGCGCCCCGATCTGCCATTGCAGGTGGTCGATCAGCGAGCCCGGCGTCGACAGAAAGTTCTCGATTGACGGCTTCTCGTTCGCCTCAAAGCTCTGCGGCGAGCGAAAACCAGGGTCCAGGTACTCCTGAAAGTACGAACCGAAATCAATCTCTTCGAAAGGATCGGAGCGCTCCCGCTCCTCGGAGGCGGCGACCGGCTGCTCGCGCTCGGCCTCCCGGCTGGCCACATGGTCCAGCATGGGAACCGCTTCCTCAAGCTCCTCGAGAACCGGATTCTCCGTGATCTCGGTTTGGATCATGTCCTTGAGCTCGATCTTGTTCAGCGCCAGCACACTGACCATCTGCATCAGCCCCGGCGTCAGGATCTGGCGCTGGGAGACTCGCAAACTCAGTTTGGGCTGAAGGGACACCATGCCGGGAAAGAACACCTCGAAAAGTTATGGAGTAGTGCGTGCAGTCTACCCAAAGTAGACAGCTATAAACCAGCTTTCGTTACTCTTCCGTAACTTGCCCTCGGAGGGGGCAACGCGTTAGCCGAGCAGGAAGTTCTCCCCCAGGTACACGCGCCGAACCTCCGGGTCTGACCCGAGCGCCTGCGGCGTGCCGTCGCGGAAAATGCGCCCTTCGTTGATGATGTACGCGCGATCCGTGACCGAAAGCGTTTCACGCACGTTGTGGTCGGTGATCAGCACGCCGATGCCGCTCCCCTTGAGTCCGAAGATAATCTCCTGCAAATCGTCGACTGCGAGCGGATCGATGCCGGAGAACGGCTCGTCGAGCAAAATGAACGAGGGACGAATGCACAGGCACCGCGCGATTTCCACCCGGCGCCGCTCGCCGCCGGATAACGCATAACCCTGTGTTTTGCGGATGTGCCCCAGATTGAGCTGCTCGATCAGCTTCTCTGTGCGTGAGCGGCGCTCGGCAGCCGTGATCGACTGCGCCTCCAGCACGGCCAGGATGTTGTCCTCGACTGACAACTTGCGAAACACCGACGGCTCCTGCGGCAGGTAGGAAATGCCGTAGGTGCGCGCGCGCAGGTACATAGGTACGCGCGTGATCTCGACGCCGTCGGCGAGAATGCGTCCGGAATCCGGCGAAACCAGGCCGACCATCATGTAAAAGCTGGTCGTCTTGCCCGCGCCGTTCGGCCCCAGCAGGCCAACCACCTCGCCCTGGCTTACGGTAATCGAAACGCCGCGAACCACCTGCCGGCCCTTGTAGCTCTTGCCAATCTCATCGGTCGAAAGTTTATTCATTCACTCGCAGTTTCTGCATCTACTTGGGGGTCCGCGTGTCCGTCACCGTGCGACGGCTGTTTCCTTCCGCATCGTTGCTCTCGACTTCCACGCTATCATCGCCGCTGCGGAACAGCAGCGCCGCACCAGTGGTCGCACCCCTCTGCGCATCGGTGGCGCGCGGCGGCTCATTCGCTGTACCAGTCAACAGGTAGTTGCCATCGGCAGCCGTGTAGACCAGCTTGTCCCCGGCGCCGTGCCGTCCCGGCTCCGTCAGGGCAACGTGCCCGGTCGCGACCATGCGATCGAGCTGCGAACCCTGCCCTTGGAGAGCCTCCGTCAGGAACACCTGCGCATCGTCGGCGTGTACGGTCGCGCTGCCCTGTTGCGCCACAACGCTCCCAAGAAAATCCGCCATGCGCGTCGAGTCCGAATACAACAGCCTGTCCGCGAGGACGCGTGTCACCGCGCCGCCCGAACCGATTGTTGCTTTGCCCCCCGCTGAACCGGAAAAGACAGCGTGCACCGCCGCATGCGCGCCGGCTTCCCCATGCGCCTGCAACTCGCCGCCCTGCTTCGCCATCTCCAGCACCGGCGCTGATATGGAGTTGGCCCCCTGCCACATCCGCGCGAGCGCCTGCCCATCTCCGCGGAAGACGCCTGCGTCCGTGCTGCGCGTCATCTCCGCCGAGGCAGCCACGATGTGCACCGGGCTCGGCGTTGCTGCCCCTGGCGCCGTACCGCCTTTCTTATCCCCCGGTACGGGCGGTTGCAGAAAGGTCGAGCGCACATCGCCCCGCGCCACCGCGTCACCCGAGTTGCGGCGGTAGTCCACATCTGTCGCCGTAAGCGCGAGCGTGTCGTTGTGCACACGGGGAGCATGGGTCGCATCGCCGGTCAGGTGCAGCATCTGGTCCGACGCGTGATACGTGAGAGTTCCGGCCTCGGCGAACAGCGGCCGCTGGGGCGTCCCATCCGTCTTTTTCGCATCGCGCGCCGGCTCGGCCACCAACCGCACGCGCCCCTGCTGTACGGCTGTGTCCACCTGCGCGCTTTCGCTCGCCGGCACCCCCTGCGGAATCTTTCGCGGCGTTTCATGCGCCTGCGGCAGCGGCAAAAACGTCACGTGCAGGCTGTCGCCGGTGCTGGCGTCGGCCGCGCCGTCAGGCGCGTAGTCCACTACTTTGGTACCGCCGGAGCCGTCCAGCTGTCGCAGCTCGTGCCCATCCGTTAGATTTGCCACCAGCTGCTGCCCGTAAATCGTCGTGTGCTTCGGCTGCGCGCCGTAGGGCAGGTCGTGCATGTCGACCATCGCGCCGCCCGTAGCGACCGCTTTCTGCGCCAGGCTTTTGCCCCCTGTCCCCTGCGTAAAGTCCACGTCCAGACGGCTGGCCGTCATCTCGCGATTGGCCGAGCCGCGCGGGTCACCTCCGAGTGATTTCTGCTGCAGGACAAAGCTTACCGCGTTGCGGAACTGCGCATGGGTGAGCATCGGCTTGCCATCCGGACCACTCTTGAACACCATCGTCCCTTCCACGGCGTTTCCATGCATGTTGAGATCGGCGGTGCCCGAGAGGAAGTTCACCCCTCCGCCCGCATTGGCAGCCAGGGGCTGACTCCGCTCATCCAGGTCCACCGTCGCGGTGGTCGAGTAGAGCTCCGCTCCATCGGCGGTCAGCATGTGCACGTGGTTTTCCGCGTCCAGGTGCTGGATGGAACCATCCGGCCGAAAGTGCACAATCGCCTGGTCGGCGGAGCTGTGTCCGCCCTGGTACTCGCTGCGCGCACGCAGCAGGTAAGCTACGTGGGAGTCCCGCAGCAGCTGCGCATGCTCGGCGTACACCACTGCCGGACTGCCGTTCTCATCCGCGTGCATCTCCACCGCGCTTTGTAGGATCAGCACCCCGGTCTTCGAGTTGTAATCTCCCCCTACGGCCTTGCCGCTGGCCCGCGGTAGCGTGAACGAGAGGGGCTGGTCTGTTTCGGTTTCACCGCTCTTCCCATCGAAGCGCAAACCGCTGGTCTCGACGTGAATCACATCCGGCTTCGCGTTCGGCCCTGCCTGCTCCCCGGCCGCCGGCGACGCCATGTCGATCTCGACCTGCCCTTTGGCTGTCACGACCCCGGAACCTTTGTCATACATAAATTCGGCACCCGAGATCTTGTCCTGCCGGTGCGAGCCTTCCGGTCCGTACAAAGTGATCGCCACGTTGTGCAGCTCCGCCTGATCGCCCTTGAACTGCACTATCTTCGAGGCGTGAATGGTAAAGATCGTGTGTCCGCGCTGCGACTGTGAATAGGTAAACCCGTTCGCGGTTTGCGAGATGTCGGCCCCAAGCTGCCCCGGCATGTCCAGGTGCAGGCCATGGCGCTTGAGCTTGCCTAGCCCAAGCGCGGCCACCAGCACCACCGCCACTGCCGCAAAGGCGGCGATCAGCACAGTGCGGATGGTCTGTGTGCGCGTTCCGTCGATGCGGATCCTGGCCATCGCTCAGTTCACCTGCTGCAAGCGGGCGATGAGCTTTTCGGCCAGGCTTTCTCCCGACTCCGACCAGAGCAGGCGCGTGGAAATGCCGCAGTTCTTCTCGATGGCGCGTACCAGCGCTAGAAGCTGGGCGACGTTTTCCTTCACCCTGGTCACCGCCTCCCGGTCGAGCTCCACCTCTTCCTGCAGAAACGGCGTATCGATGCCGAAACCGATGCGCACCTCTCCATTCGTCTCATAAGCGCCCTCATCGAACTCCGGTCCAAAACCAACCACGCGGACGAGCGCGGGCTGCTTGCGCCAGATCAGGTCGAGGCCGCCCTCCGACTGCGGCTGCCACAGCTCCCACTCGATCTCGAACTCGTAGGCATAATCGTCATGCAGAGGCTCCATGGCTTCGGGAACTGCATTGGCCGGCCGGGCCGGCTCCGCCTCGTCTTCCTCGTAAACGCGGTTGTAGATCGGGGTCTCCGACCAGCGAATCGGGTATACGGACGCGGCCTGGATAGCGGGGGAGTCGCCTGGCGCTGCGCCGATGACCGCAAACTGCCGCAGCACGCCCAGAATGGCGGGCCCGAGCGCAGCCATGCGGAAGTTGGGATACCAGAGGCTGAGGAAAAGTTGATCGGCCATGCGGTTGTAGATGCGGGAGCCTCGGTTTTGGCTCGGATTGCCCTTGGACGTTGCCTCCGAAGAATCGTTACAAAAGATTGTTGTGCGGACGATCGTTTTGCGGTAGCTTGAATCAAGCTCGTTACTGAGTGGGTTCGTTCTGCACGGTTCTACCAAGTTGCCATGCGTTGCGCTCTGCTCCGATACAGCGAAATTCAGATCTCTAAGGAATACCAGTCACATGGAACAGGGCACAGTTAAGTGGTTTAACGACGCAAAGGGCTTCGGCTTTATCACGCGCGAGAGCAATAATGAAGACGTTTTCGTGCACTTCACAGCAATCAGTGCGAACGGCTTCCGCTCGCTGCAGGAAGGCCAGCGCGTTCAGTTCAACGTCGTGCGTGGGCCAAAGGGCTTCCAGGCCGAGAACGTCCAGGCCCTGTAGTCGCATCTGTACATCCGCGAAACGGCAGCTTTCGGGCTGCCGTTTTGCTTTGCCGGCGGCGGCGATACATCCCTCACAGAGCAATTACTTTGGCGCCGAACTATTCTCCGCACCGCCCTCTTCCTGGGCCTGGGCCAGCTCTTCCCGCTTTTCGCTCAGGAATCTGCGTTCCACCTTGTTCATCGTCGTCTTCGGTCCGGGCGCCGTCTTCGAGCCGGGCACCGCGCTCAAGGTCAAGGGCTGCTTGCCCGCAGGCTCGCCGCCTATGCGCGGAGCGGAACCCTGAGGCGTACTGCGTGCCGGCACAAACGAGGTTGGGCGTGAAGCCGCCCCGCCCGGAATGCCGGACCGCCGCGCCGGCTGTCCATTGCGCGAGGCCGCGCCATCGCTGGGCGGCACAAGCGCCGGCCCACCTCGCTGCTGCCCTGCTGCAGCCGGGAGCTCTTCCGGCTCCCGAGGGCGCTGCTGGGTCGAGGCTTGCGCTGCCGCTGGTTCCAGCGCTTCCATCAGCGTCCCCGACGGCGTAGCTGCCAAACCAGCCCCGCGCGGCTTGGTCGGCATGGCAATCGGCCTGCCGTCCGGCCCGACGATCTGCATCAGGTACAGATAGCGGACCGTGTCCTCCTGGAATCGCAACATCATCTGCTCGAACATGTCGAAGCTCTCGCGCTTGTAGGCGACCAGCGGGTCCTGCTGGCCGTAGCCACGCAGCCCTATGCCTTCCTTGAGGTGGTCCATGTTCAGCAGATGGTCCTTCCACAGGCCATCCAGCACACTCAGCATGATGACGCGCTCGTGATACCGCATGCCTTGCGACCCGATCACCTCTTCCTTGGCCGCATAGCGATCCTTCAGGTTCTCGAATATCGTCTCGCCCAGCTGGTTACGGCTCAGGTCGTCTGGATTGATACCCTCGGCGTCGAGTTCGAGACCGAACTGGTCCTTGATTTTCTGGCGCAGCGTGGCCGTGTCCCACTGGTCGGGGTGCACCTTCTCGGGCGCGGTCTCGTCCAGAATCGTGCTCAGCAGGTTCGCGACATAATCCTCGGTCACGAGCTCGCGCTGGTCCATACCCTCGAGCAGGCCGTGACGGAGTCCGTAAACCGCCTCGCGCTGCTTATTCATCACGTCGTCGTACTCCAGCAGGTGCTTGCGGCTCTCGAAATTCTGCGCTTCAACCGCCTTCTGCGCGGCCTCGATCCGGCGCGAAATCATGCCGCTCTCGATCGGCACACCCTCCTCCATGCCCATCCGCTGCAGCAGCGTCGATACCCACTCCCGCGCGAAGATCCGCATCAGGTCATCTTCAAGCGAAAGATAGAAGCGCGAGGCGCCGGGGTCGCCCTGACGGCCGGCGCGGCCGCGGAGCTGGTTGTCGATGCGCCTGGACTCATGCCGCTCGGTACCAAGGATATGCAGGCCGCCCGCCTCGATCACCGCGGCGTGCTCCTGCCGGACCTCCTCGGCATGGCGCTCCATCGCCCGCTGCCATTCGGCCTCGGTCGTCTCAAACTCCTGCCCCTGGTAGTAAAAACGCTCCATACCCGGCGCGGCGATGGCCTGGATTTCACCCTCGGCTGCCGCGACCGGCTTGGCCTTCTTGCTTTTCGCGAGCTCCTGCTTGGCGATGAACTCGGCGTTACCGCCCAGCAGAATATCGGTCCCGCGACCGGCCATGTTGGTCGCGATCGTCACCATGCCGAGCCGCCCGGCCTGCGCCACGATCTCGGCCTCGCGCTCGTGATATTTCGCATTCAGCACGACGTGCCGCACACCCTTGTGCTGCAGGATCTGCGACAGCAGCTCCGATTTTTCAATCGAAGTCGTGCCGACCAGCACCGGCTGCTTGTTCTTGTTCAGCTCGGCAATCTCGTCCGCAACCGCGTTGTACTTCTCCTTCGCGGTCCGGTAAACGACGTCCGGATACTCCTTGCGCTGCATCGTGCGATTCGTCGGGATCACGACGATGTCCAGCTTATAGATCTTGTCGAACTCGACCGCCTCGGTCTCCGCAGTACCGGTCATGCCTGAGAGCTTCTTGTACAGCCGGAAGTAGTTCTGGAACGTGATGGTCGCGAGCGTCTGGTCCTCGCGCCGGATCGTCACACCCTCCTTCGCTTCGACGGCCTGGTGCAGCCCATCGGACCAGCGACGGCCCGGCATCAAGCGGCCCGTGAACTCGTCGACGATGATCACCTCGCCGTCTTTCACCACGTAACCCACATCGCGCCGATACAGCGAGTGCGCCTTGATTGAGACCTCAACGTGGTGCTTCAGCTCCCAGTTTTCCACCTCGGCGATGTTGCCGATGCCGAGCAGCCCCTCGATCTTCTCCCAACCCTCATCGGTAACCGTGATCGACTTGTGCTTTTCATCGACAACATAGTCGCCGGTCAGGATCTTCTCTTCACCTTTTTCGATCTCCTCACCTTTCACCAGCGAGGGGATGATACGGTCGACCCGGACATACTTGTCCGTCGTCTGGTCGGTCGGCCCCGAGATGATCAGCGGCGTTCGCGCCTCGTCGATCAGGATCGAGTCGACTTCATCGACGATCGAGAAATAGTGCCCACGCTGCACGCAGTCGCTCAACTCGAACTTCATATTGTCGCGCAGGTAATCGAAGCCGAACTCGTTGTTCGTCCCGTAGGTGATGTCGGAGGCGTACGCCGCGCGTCGCTGGGCGTCGTCCAAGTCATGCACGATCACGCCGACCGACAGGCCCAGAAACTCGTAAATCTTGCCCATCCACTCGGCATCGCGCTTGGCCAGGTAATCGTTTACGGTGACGACGTGGACGCCACGCCCGGCCAGCGCATTGAGGTAGCAGGGCGCGGTCGCAACCAGCGTTTTGCCCTCACCGGTGCGCATTTCAGCGATCTTGCCCTGGTGCAGCACCATGCCGCCGATCATCTGCACATCGAAGTGACGCATGCCCACGGCTCGCCGCCCCGCCTCGCGCACAACGGCGAAGGCTTCGGGCAGCAACTCATCGAGAACGCGCCTTTCAGCCGCAATCACGGCCTCTTCCCCGTCGGCCCTGGCTGCCTCGACCGCCTCGGCGATCCGCGACCTGAAGGCAACGGTCTTGCCGCGCAGGTCCTCATCTGAAAGCCCCTGCAACGCGGGCTCGAAGCCGGCAATCTCACCGACAACGGGCATGAGCCGCTTGACCACGCGCTCATTGCTGGTTCCAAAAATCTTGGTTAATGTGCCACCGATCACAGCGAAACCTCGTCCTAACG
>CAXTSA010000060.1:0-10997 GCA_964246755.1 uncultured Acidobacteriaceae bacterium | reverse complement strand
GCTCCAGAGTGACCTGATGACGCAGCGCGCGGGCGCGGCGACGGTGACGGCAGACCATAACCAGGCGCAGAAGCAGGCGCAGACGGACAAGGCGCTGTACGACCTAGGCGTGATCTCGGGGCTGACCTATAGCGCATCGCAGGGCAAGTCGGACGAACTGAAGACGCGCGACGGGATCGAAGGCGAGCGGCTGAATGTAAACCAGAAGGCGATTGCGACGCAGCTGGAGGTGCAGCAGACCAAGGTGGACGAGGCGCGGGCGATGCTCGCGCTGAAGCAGCGGCAGCAGGAGGCCCTGAGTGTGCGGGCCGGCATTGCCGGCGTACTTGTAGAACTGCCGCATCAGGTGGGGGAGCATGTAACGCCGGGCACGACGCTTGCAAAGGTGGTGCAGCCGGACCAGTTGAAGGCTTCGCTGAAGATTGCGGAGACGCAGGCGCGGGATATCCAGATTGCGCAGCCGGCGGAGATCGATACGCACAACGGGGTGATCGCGGGCAAGGTGACGCGGATCGATCCGGCGGTGTTGAACGGGACCGTGACGGTGGACGTGGAGCTGACGGGGGCGCTGCCGCAGGGGGCGCGACCGGACCTGAGCGTAGACGGGACAATTGATCTCGACCGGCTCGCGGATGTGCTGTATGTGGGCCGGCCGGCGTTCGGCAATGAGAACAGCACGATTTCGCTTTTCAAGCTCACGCCTGACGGAAAGGGCGCGGTGCGGGTGCCGGTGAAAGTGGGGCGCGCGTCGGTGAATGCGATCCAGGTGCTGGGCGGGTTGAATGACGGGGACACGGTGATCCTGTCGGATATGTCGCGCTGGGACAACGTGGATCGGATTCGACTGGACTAATTTTGGAACGACGGAGGAACACGGATGAGCGATAAAGGCGAGGCACTGATTCGTATCGAAGCGATGAAGAAGATTTTCTACACCGAGGACATCGAGACGCATGCGCTCTCGGGAATTCACCTGTCGATTCACCGGGGCGAGTACGTGGCGATGTCGGGGCCTTCAGGGTGCGGGAAGTCGACGCTGCTCTCGATCATTGGGCTGCTGGATACGCCGAGCGACGGGGCGTATCAGCTGAACGGCAAGCCGGTTGAAAACCTTTCGTTTGCCGAGCGCTCGCGGATTCGGAACCAGGAGATCGGGTTCATTTTTCAGAGCTTCAACCTGATCGGCGACCTGACGGTGTACGAGAACGTGGAGCTGCCGCTGACCTACCGCGCCGGCATGGCGGCGAGCGAGCGCAAGGAGCGGGTGCAGAAGTCGCTCGAGCGCGTCAGCATGGCGCACCGCATGCGGCACTACCCGGCGCAGCTCTCGGGCGGCCAGCAGCAAAGGGTGGCGGTAGCGCGGGCGCTGGCTGGGGCGCCGTCAATCCTGCTGGCGGACGAGCCGACGGGGAACCTGGACTCGAAGAACGGCGAGGCGGTGATGAACCTGCTCAAGGAGCTGCACGCGGAGGGTTCGACGATCTGCATGGTGACGCATGATCCGCGGTTCGCGGCGCATGCGCAAAGGCAGGTGCATTTGTTTGATGGGAAGGTGGTGGCTGAGGGTGAGCTGCTGCGGTTGCTTGAGAACCCGGAGCAGAACCCGAGCACGATCACCAAGGGAGACCAGGGAGCGCGAGTATGAACGCCGCCCTGCGCTCCACTTGGCAAAGCCTTCGCCGCTCGCCTGCATTCGTGCTTACCGTTGTGGTCACGCTTGCAATCGGCATCGGCTTGAACGCGGCTATTTTCGCGGTGGTGGACAGTGTGCTGCTGCGGCCTCTCGGCTACCACGATGCTGACCGGATCGTCGCGATACAGACCCATTTTGTCGATGAAAGCCGCTCCATAGCGAGGCTCGGCGGGGATGACTACAGCGATGTAGCTCGCGACGTGAAGGGCCTTGAGGCAACCGCTTTCTACTACAGCGGCTTTGACGGCGCCCAGGTGAATGGCGGCGCTTTCTATCTTCCGGTAGCGCACGTCAGCCCGCGGTTCGGCGAAGTGATGGGAGTTGAGCCTGTGGCAGGCCATCTTTTCGAGGCTGCGAATACAGCCGGCCAAAATGCTCTGGTGAGTGCATCGTTTGCGCGTGAACACTTCGGCTCAGCCCGGGCCGCTGTCGGCAAAGCCATTCTTTACGCGGGTGCACTGCGCCCGATTGTCGGCGTGTTGCCGGACGGTTTTTCGTTCCCCGGTAAAACGGCTGTCTGGTTTGAAACCAAGCCTGCGCCCGAGGAGACAAGCCGCACCTCGTATAGCTCGCTGGTTGTCGGCAAGCGGCGTGCCGGCGTCACTCCGCAGCAGCTCGATGCGGAACTCGCGGCTTTCTCGCGGCGGCTGCAGCGTAGTTTTCCCGAAGATCGGCACAAGACGCTTGAGGCGGTCTCGCTCCAGGAGCAGCTCACGGGTGCAATTCGTCCCACGCTTCACCTGCTGATGGGCTCGGTTTTCGTGATCCTGTTGATTGTCTGCGCCAATGTGACTCACCTGCAGCTTGTGCGGGCTACGCGCCAGTTGCGCACCGTCACCATTCGCACGGCGCTCGGCGCCTCCCGCGCGGAACTTGCTTCCCGCGCACTCATGGAGGCATTGCTGCTGGCCGCGGTCGGCTCGGCTGCGGCTGTGGTCCTGGCTGTGCCCGCGGTGCGGCTCCTTGTCCTGCTCGCACCGGCAAACACACCAAGGCTCGCGGACGTTAACCTCAACGTGCACGTGCTGCTCTTTTCGTTCCTGGTCAGCCTGCTGCTTATGAGTTTGACAGCGGTGCTCCCCGTGTGGCGTTCGTGGCATGTCGATCCGGCTTCCGTGCTTCGGCAGGATGCCGCGCGTGGTACGGAGAGCCGCAGCATCCTGCGGCTGCGCAACAGCTTCATTGTTGCGGAAGTAGCGCTCACGCTGACGCTTTCCGTTGCCGCGATCCTGCTTGCCCGGCAGCTCATCGCGCAGTCCCGCCAGGACCTCGGCTTTGCCGCCGAGCACCTCGTCACCCTCGACACGCACGCCATCCTCTCCACGCCTGCGCCGGTCGCAAAGGATAGTTCTGTCGCCTCGCAAGCAGTGGTCGCGGCTGCCTGGACGCGCATTGGCCAAGCCAATCTGATGCGACTGGATGCAGCCCAGGCTTCTCTCGCATCCGTACCCGGCGTCGAATCCGTAGCCGCCATCGCAGGCGCCCCCATGGGCTTCGACGGGCCTGACATCGGCTTTGCAGTCAAAGGACGCCAGAGCTTCGCTCCCGGCGTCGAAAAGCTGCCGAACGCCGAGGTGCGCGCGGTAACGCCCGGCCTGCTCGAAACGCTGCGTGTTCCTCTGCTGCGCGGGCGCGGGTTGTCGCCGGGGGATCGCACCGGCACGCCGCTCGTCGTACTCGTCAGCAAGGATCTGGTGCGCAAGGTCTTTCCTGGCGAAGACCCGATCGGGCGGCAGATCACCAACGGCTACGACGCCGACAGCATCGTGTGGACGATCGTAGGCGTCGTTGGCGACATCCGGGCCAGCTCTCCGAGCTCCCCGCCGTCTCCCACCATGTACATCCCGGTTGCGCAGCATGCGTTCATCGCGTCCGATATGCAGCTCGTCGTCCGAACCAGGCTGGAGCCGGCGGCCATGGTGAACACCTTGCGTAAACGCCTGGAGCAGACCCACCCGGAGATAGCCGTGATAGCGACCACCATGCGCGAGAACATAGCAATCACTGAGCGCGCCGATGAGTTCCGCACGACGCTGTTCGCGAGCTTCGCGGCGGTCAGCATCTTGCTGGCAGGCGTGGGCCTGTACGGCGTAACCAGCTACACGGTCGCGCAGCGCCGCTTCGAGTTCGGCCTGCGCATCGCGCTCGGCGCAAACCGGCTGCAGATGCTTGGGCTTGTGCTGCGCACTGCCGCAAAGGTGACAGCGCTCGGCATTGCGATTGGGATCGCGCTTTCGCTCCCGGTCTCTCGCGTTCTGGGCAGTGTGGTTGGCCAGCTACCCGCGTTTGACGCTCTGGCGTATGCATTCGGCGCATTCGCAGTGATGCTGCTTTCCTTGCTCGCGACGCTGCTACCGGCCCGTGCTGCCGCAAGCGTCGATCCGATGCAGGTCCTGCGCTCCGAATAGACACACTCACCGTTACAGAAAGGAAAAACCGTGCCCACCGCCGTCTCTGCCTTCGTGAACGACATCCGCTACGCCCTGCGCCAACTGCGCAAGTCCCCCGGCTTCGCCGCTACCGCCATCCTCACGCTCGCCCTCGGCATCGGCGCGACCACAGCCATCTTCACGCTGGTCTACCAGGTGCTCCTGCGTTCCATCCCCGTTTCGCATCCGGAGCAGCTCTACAAGGTAGGCCAGGCCAACATTTCCGGTGACAGCGGCGGCCTGCAGGACGACTGGTCCGTGTTCTCCTATGAAGCCTACCGCTATCTGCGCGACCGGACGCCGAACGTCGCAGGAATTGCCGCCGTCCAGTCGAACACCACTACGGTGAGCGCGCGCAAGCCGGGCAACGGGGACGCAGCGCAGGCGCTCACGGCGCACTTCATCTCCGGCAACTACTTCGCTGTGCTGGGCGTTAAGCCCTATGCCGGGCGCCTGCTCTCCCCGGACGACGACCGCGAAGGCGCGCCCCCAGCCGCAGTCATCAGCTATACGCTGTGGCAAACCAAGTTCGGCGCCGACCCTCACCTGGTTGGCAGCACGCTGCTGCTCACCGGCCACCCGGTCACCGTGGTCGGTATCTCCGCTGCCAGCTTTCTCGGCGAGCGCACCATGCAGAACCCTCCCGGACTCTGGCTCCCGCTCGCGGGGGAGCCCCTACTCGAACCTTCTAACCCGCTGATGCGCTACCCCGCACAAGGCTGGCTCAACCTGCTGGTGCGCATCCCGCACCCGGCGGATATCCCGCAGGTGCAGCTTGCCGTCCAGGGTGAACTGCGCCAGTGGATCGGCGCCAATCTCGGCCTGTTTGAGAACGCCACGAGGGAGACCCTGGCCCGGCAAACCACCGAACTCGTCTCCGCGAGCGGCGGCATCAACGACCTGCGCGACCAGTATGAAAGCAGCCTGAAGCTGCTGCTCTCTGTCGCCGGATTCGTGCTGCTGATCGCCTGCGCCAATCTCGCCAACCTGATGCTGGTGCGCGGCATGGCTCGCCGGCAGGAGCTCGCGGTACGCAGCGCCCTCGGCGCCCCGCGCGCCCGGCTGGTCCGGCAAATGCTGGTCGAAGCCGTGCTGCTCTCCATCTTCGGCGGCGCCGCGGCTGTGGTCGTCGCCTACGCCGGAACGCGCGGCATTCTCTCGCTCGCCATGCGCGGCGCGGAGCTCAGCCCGCTCTCCGCCGCGCCGTCGATGCCCGTGCTGCTGTTCGCGCTTTTCGTTTCGCTCGTCACCGGCATCGTGTTCGGCATCGCCCCGGCCTGGATCACCTCCCGTACCAGTCCGGTCGAGGCCCTGCGCGGCGCCAACCGCAGCACCCGCGACGCCAGCGCCACCCCGCAAAAGCTGCTCGTCATCCTGCAGGCCGCGCTCTCGCTCGTGCTGCTCTCAACCGCGGGCCTGCTCATCACCAGCCTGCGCCACCTGGAGCACCAGGACTTCCGCTTCCAGCCGGAAGGCCGCCTCATCGTGCTTACCGACCTCTCGGCCGCCGGATACACCTACGACCGGCTTGCCGGCCTGTACCGCCAATTCGACGATCGGTTCGCGCGGCTGCCCGGCATCGAGAGCTTCGCCTACGCCACCTACGGACCCATGGCGAACGACAGCTGGAACGGCGGCGTTTTCCAGCCCGGGCGTCCTCCCGTTTTCGACAGCACCCATATTGCCGGCTACTCCGCCGTCAGCCCAGGGTTCTTTTCCACCCTGGGCACGCGCGTGCTGCTGGGCCGCGGCATCACCCAGCACGACACCGCCGCCAGCACCCCCGTAGCCGTGGTCAACCAGGCTTTCGTGCAGCGCTTTCTCGCTGGTAAAAGCCCAATCGGTGAACACTTCGGCGGCGATACCACCCGCACAACGCAATGGCAAATCGTCGGCGTCGTCGAAAACACCAAGTACAGGGAACCGTCCGCCCCCGTCCCGCCCATGTACTTCACGCCGATCGCCCAGTCCGTGCTCCACACCAAGCCCAACGAGATCGCGACCGAACACTTCGAGCATTTCGCGAGCAACCTCATCGTGCACTACCGCGGCGACCCGGGCGCCGCCGCGGCCCAGGTGCGCCGCGCTCTCCAGTCCATCCACCCCGGCATCCCCGTGCTCAAAATGGAGTCCTACAGCGACCAGCTCAGCAGCAACTTCACCCAGCAGGAGCTCACTGTCCGGCTCACCACCCTCTTCGGCCTGCTCGCGCTGGTGCTTGCTTCGATCGGCCTCTACGGCGTGACGGCCTATGCGGTGGCGCGGCGGACGAGCGAGATCGGCGTGCGCATGGCGCTGGGGGCGAGCCGGGGCGGGGTGCTGGCGATGATTGTAAAGCGGGCGCTGGGCCAAGCACTCCTTGGCCTCGCGCTGGGGCTGCCGCTGTGCTTCGCGGCGGCGCGGCTGCTGGAGCACACGCTGTACCAGACGAGCGGGTTTCAACCTGGGGTGCTGCTGAGTGTCGCCGCGCTGCTGCTGGTTTCGGCGTTCGCGGCGGCGCTGGTGCCGGCGCGGCGGGCGGCTTCGATTGATCCCATGCGGGCGTTGAGAACGGAGTAACCATGCAGACACTTTGGCAGGATGTTCGCTACGCGGTGCGCGGGCTGAGGAATGCGCCCGGGTTGGCGGTAACGGTTGTTCTCACGCTGGCGCTGGGTCTGGGCGCGGTGACGGCGATGCTGGCCATTGTGGATTGCGTGCTGGTGCGCCCGGTCGCGCTGTCGCATGCGGACCGACTGGTAAGCTTCAGCCATATCGCTAACGGCAAGGCTGACCAGCAAATGCTGTACAGCGATCTGGAGCCGTTGCGCACCGGCGTCGGGGGCTTTGCCGCGGTGGCCGCCTCCTCAACCCAGCTGATCCCCATGACCACCAGCGATGGCAGCCGTGTGGGGCTGGCGACGAGGGTGAGCGCGGACTTTTTCGCGGTGGGCGGCGTGGCGGCGCGCATGGGGCGTGTGCTGGGGGCGGCCGATGCCCACGCGCCTGTCACGGTCGTCACTGACGCCTTCTGGCAGGACACGCTTCACGGCAATCCCCACGTGTTGGGCTCGACGATCCGGCTCAAGGATCGCCTGTTCACGGTCGTGGGCGTGATGCCGCCGGGGTTCTCGATGCCCGGGGTGATGAAGGGTCCAATCGTGTACGTGCCGCTGGTCCTGGACGCAAAAGGTGCGGATCAGGATGGGGTGGACCGGACAGGCTTTCTCGCGAGAGTAAAGCCGGGTGTGAGCATGGCCTCGGCGACGGCGGAAGCCAGAGCCGTGTATGCCCGCGGCCACGGCGCTCCGGGAGAGAGCCGGGGCGAGCTGGTGCTGCGCCCCGACCAGCAATTCGTGACGGAGGACGAGCAACCAGCGTTGCTGGCGCTGCTGGGCGCCTGTGCGCTGCTGCTGCTGATCGCCTGCGCGAACTCCGCCAATCTGCAGATCGCGCGCGGCATACGCCGCACGGGCGAGATGGGCGTCCGCGCGGCCCTGGGCGCGAGCCGTGGGCGCCTGGCCCGGCAGATTGCGACCGAGAGCGTCACGATTTCCCTGCTTGGCGCGGCGCTCGGGCTCTCGCTCGCCTACACGGCTCTGCATGCGATTCGAGCGGCATACGGGCTGCGATTTACCCGGTTTGATGAGTTGACCGTCAATCCGTCGGTGTTCCTGGCGTGCGCGCTGCTGGCAATTACGGCGGGTGTGCTGGCATCGCTCGCGCCTTCGTGGCGGGCGGCTCGCGATGCCGGCAGCTTCCATGGCTCGCTCGCTACCCGGGCAACGCGACGCTCTCGCCTGAGCGGCTCGCTGGTGGCCTTGGAGATCGCGCTGACCTGTGTGCTGCTGATCACCGCCGGGCTGTTTATCCGCTCATATCGCGCGCTCGCGCAAGCGCCCTTCGGCTTTGACGCGCGGCACGTCACTGCAATCAACCTGCTGCCCAACAACGCGGAGCCCAATGGCGCGGCGCTGAAGCAGACATACGACCGTCTGCTGGGGAGGCTCGCGGCCATTCCGGGCGTGGAGGCGGCAGCGACGGAAACTTCCCTGCCCTACTCCAGGTTCATGATCGACTGGACAAGCCACTTCCGCTTCGCGGGTCAGCCGGAGCGCGATGGCAACCTGATCCATCTCAGCTTGATCAGTGCCGGGTTTGAGCGCACTCTGGCGATGCCTGTGCGGCAGGGCCGCGGCATATTGCCGAGCGATGTGCTGGGCGCAAGGCCGGTATGCCTGGTGAGTGAAGGTTTTGCTCGCCGCTTCCTGCATGGGCAGCAGGTGCTGAATCGCACGGTTGTGTTCACCAGCAAGGATCCGGAGGCGGAGAAGGACAGCTTGTTCAAGACGGCGCGCACGATCGTAGGTGTGCTACCCGATGAGGTTAGGGACCGCTCGCCGGCCATCGTTCTGATTCCGTACGCACAGGTGCCGGCGGACTCGGATGCGGCCAGATTTCTTTTCGGTATGGCTCCGCAGTTTGCTGTACGCTCGTCGCTGCCGCAGGCCGCGCTGGAGCGCCAGCTTCGCACCGCCTTGAAGGATGCCGCGCCGGAAATGGCCGAGATGCAGATCAGTCCGCTGGAAGCGAACATCGTGAAGACGTTTGAGAACCAGCAGCTCGCGCTGCGCATCGCAAGCGGCTTCGGCCTGCTCGCTCTCGCGCTGGCGGCAGTGGGCATCTACGGGGTGCTCGCGTTCTCGGTGGCCGAGCGGACGCGGGAAATAGGGATTCGGATGGCGCTGGGGTCGACGCGCGGGGGCGCGATGCGATTCGTGCTGCGGCAGGCGGCGACCATGGTCGCGTTCGGGCTCGCGGCCGGGCTGCTGTGCGCCTGGCCCGCGGGGCATGCGGTGCGTGCGTTCCTGTTCGGTGTGACGCCGCTCGATCCGGTGACGGTGGGTGCCGCGGTGGTCGCGTTGTTGCTTGTGGGCGCTTCGGCTGCTGTGATTCCTGCCTGGCGCGCCGCGCAGGTGGACCCGACGGAAGCGCTGAGGAGGGAGTAACGATGGGAACACTTTGGCAAGGCTTGGGGCAGGACTTTCGCTGTACGTTGCGGCAGCTGCGGCGCTCGCCCCCCTTTGCGCTCACGGCGGTTCTGACGCTGGCGCTTGGAATTGAGACGAATACGGCGATTTTCTCGCTGCTTACCAGGCGCTGCTGGCGCTAGCAGCTACGTGGCTGCCGGGCAGGCGGGCGCTGCGGGTTGACCCGGCTTTGCTGTTGAGGGAGGAGTAAGGGATGCAGACACTTTGGAAGAATCTTCGTCTGGCTCTGCGTGGATTGCGCAGGCAGCCGGGCTTCGCGCTGGTCGCCGTGCTTACGCTCGCGCTGGGGATCGGCCCTACGACCGCGGTGTATGCGGTGTTTCGGCAGGTGTTGCTGCGCCAGCTGCCTGTGCACAATCCGTCGGAGCTAGTGCTGCTCGGGGAGCACTCCGGCTTTGAGACCGGGAGCCTTGATGCGTACGGCGGCGGTACAAGTCTTTACTTCTCGCCGCCGGCCTATCGTGCGCTGCGGGAAAGTTACGGCCAGCTCGCGGCCGCGGCATTTCTTCCGGTGAACTTTGCTACGGCACGGGAAACATTTCATGTCGGCTCACAGCTGGTGAGCGGCAACTATTTCAGCTTGCTGGGCGAGCGACCGGTGCTGGGGCGCCTGTTTACTGAAGACGACGATCGCGTGCACGCGGGCAATCCCGTGGCGCTGCTGAGCGAGCCGTTCTGGCGCAGCCACTTTGCCGCGAGCCCAAATGTCTTGAATAGGCCGGTAATGATCAACGGTGTATCCTTCACCGTCGTCGGCGTGACGGCCGACAATGGTCTACGTGACGGAAGCACGGCAAAGGTGTTCGTACCAAAGGCGATGAGGCAGTCCCGGTCGATTGGCAGGGCCGCCCCGGAAGTCGACCCGCTCTACCGGTGTCTGCTCATCCTGGGTCGTGTCCCTCAAAGCGCGCAGCGGGCCCAGGTCGAGGCGCGATTGAACAGCACCTGGTGGAACTGGCGCCGGGATGTGCTCCGCACGCATGGCGACTCCATCTCGAACGGCGCAGGCTGGATGAAGACAAACCTGCAACTCACAACCGGGGGCCGCGGCGTTTCAGAGCTCGCGGAAGAGTTGGGCACGCCGGTGCGCGTGCTGCAGGGGATGGCATTGCTGGTGCTGCTGGTGGCATGCGCTAACCTCGCCAACCTGCTGCTGGCGCGCGCGGCCACGCGTCGGGGTGAGATGGCGCTGCGTGCCGCGCTAGGCGCGAGCCGCTGGCAGCGCATGGCCGGCACAGTGAGTGAAGGCTTGCTGCTTGGAGCCGCCGGCACCGCGCTGGGGTGCGGACTGGGCTGGAGCAGCCTGCGGCTGCTGACCCGCTACCTGCCTTCGGACTCGACAACGGCGATGGCCGCAGCTGCGCCGTTCCATGGGCCGGTGCTTCTGTTCGGGGTGGGCGCGGGTTTGGCGACCACGCTGCTGTTCAGTTTTGGACCGGCGCTTGCCTATGTGCGGATCCAACCCACGCAAGCGCTGCGCCGTGTTGAAGGAGTGGTGGGCGGCGCGGGAGCGCGGGTTCGCTCGGGCATGGTTTCGCTTACGCTGGCGCTTAGCCTCTTGCTGCTGTTGATGGCGACGTTGTTTGGGTGGAATCTTTGGAAATTGAGCAGCACCGATCCAGGGTTCCGGACGGAGCGATTGCTCACGTTCCGGATCGACGAGTCGGCAGCGGGCGCTAGCTCGGCAGCAACGGCCGCGGCGTACACGGAAGTACTCAATGGAGCAAAGGCGCACGCGGGCGTCGAATCGGCGGCTTACTCGTTCGTGGGCCTGCTGTCCGGCGATGAGCATGGTTCGAACATTTCGGTTGAGGGTCGCCCGAATCAGGAGAACGATCCACCGCC
>CAXTSA010000059.1:0-11007 GCA_964246755.1 uncultured Acidobacteriaceae bacterium | reverse complement strand
CTCCCGCAAGTCCTGATACGGCACTCGAATCCCCTCAATCGCGCACATTGTGCCGCTTTTCGATCTTACCCCTGACCTTCCGAACCCCCACCCAATCCCGCGATCACATCAACACACAAAGCGGGTGATCCTGGGCGAAGTCGGCGCGTAAGCGCCCAACGCGGTCGAAGCATCTGCGTTCCCCGGCTCCAACAGAAAGGGCCGCCTCTAGGCGACCCTTTCCCGTCCAACCACAGCAATTTACTTCTCCGGCAAGCGGCCCGCGAATTCCGCCTCTTCCGGCCCGTGCGCAAACTCAGGGTGCTCGTTCTCGACCAGGAACTTCTGCACGCGCTTCGCATACTCCGGGTCCGCCTTCTCAAAGTGAGTCAGCTGCAGTTCCTGAATCCGGATCGGCGTCTGTCCCAGGCTCTGCGCGATCGAGTGGCATAGCAGGTCTTTCTGCTCCTCGTTCATCAGCCGGAACAGATCGCCCGCCTGCGTGTAGTCGTCATTGTCCTCGCGGTGGTTGTACCGCGCCGCCGGCTCTCCTGACAGCTTGATCGGCCGGTCGCGGTATTTCGCGTCTTCCTTCGGACCGCCAAAGCTGTTCGGCTCATAGTTCGGCGCCGACCCCATGTTGCCGTCATAGCGCATCGCGCCGTCACGGTTGTAGTTCATCACCGGACACTTGGCCGCATTCACCGGCAGCGTCTCATAGTTGGTGCCGATGCGATACCGATGCGCGTCCGGATAGCTGACCAGACGTGCCTGCAACATCTTGTCCGGCGAATACCCCATCCCCGGAACCACATTCACCGGGTTGAACGCCGCCTGCTCCACATCCTGGTGATAGTTCAGCGGATTGCGGTTCAGCTCAAGCTCGCCGACCTCGATCAGCGGGAACTCACTATGCGGCCACACCTTGGTCAGGTCGAACGGGTTGAGCTTGGTGTAGTTGTACGCCTGCTCCTCGCCCATCACCTGGATGTGCGCGGTCCACTTGGGGAACTCACCCTTCTCGATCGCGTGGAACAGATCGCGCTGCGCGTAATCCGGGTCCGAGCCGGCCAGCTCCTCGGCGCGCTTCGGGTGCAGGTTCTTGATGCCCTGCTGGGTCAGGAAGTGCCACTTCACGTACACCATCTCGCCCTCGGCGTTGATCAGCGAGAACGTGTGGCTGGCATAGCCGTTCATGTGGCGGTAACCGTCAGGAATGCCGCGGTCGGAGAACAGGATCGTCACCTGGTGAAGCGACTCCGGCGACAGCGACCAGAAATCCCACATCATCGTCGCTGATTTCAGATTCGTCTGCGGCTCACGCTTCTGCGTGTGGATAAAATCGCCGAACTTGAGCGGATCGCGCACAAAAAAGATCGGCGTGTTATTGCCGGTCATATCCCAGTTGCCTTCCTCGGTGTAGAACTTCACCGAGAAGCCACGCGGATCGCGCGCCGTGTCGGCCGAACCCTTCTCTCCGCCGACCGTCGAAAACCGCGCAAACGTCTCGCAGGTGTTCCCAACCTTGGAGAACAACTTCGCGGAAGTGTACTTCGAAATATCGTGCGTTACCGTGAATTTGCCGAATGCGCCCGAGCCCTTGGCGTGCACTACGCGCTCCGGCACGCGCTCCCGGTTAAACTGCGCCATCTTTTCAAACAGCAGATAATCTTCCATCAGCACCGGACCGCGCCGGCCCGCCGTGATGGAGTTTTGGTTGTCGCCTACCGGGCGACCGTTATTGAGGGTGAGAACCGGATTGGGTTTCGACGCGCCCGCGTCCACCTGACCTGCCCCGTGATTGCCATTGCCATTCGCCATGCGGAACTCCTCTTGGATAACTTTTATCACATAAGACAAGCGCTCACTTCGTGCGCCTGTGCATTTCAACCGAGCTACTCATTCGATGACCGGGAAGGGTTTTGGTCACCGAATTCGACGTTTTCACCGCACTGCGCGGTCAGGCGCCTTCCCTGCTCATCCAGCGGTCCAACAGCGTCTGCGCGCACCGCGCCCCGCACAGGTGCCTCACCTCGGAGGCGTGCGAGAGTGCCTGATTCCAGCCCGTCATCTTGAGCATGGGCTCCCCTGTCGACCCGGGCTCGCCGGCAGTCGTACCCATCCAGGCGAGCCACCAGTCACCGCCCCGCTCGCTCTTCACCTTGCCGCATACGTCGCAGTGGTACGTCTCGGTCCAGCTCATCAGGAACCACTCTCACCCAAGCCGAAGCATCGGTTTGCAAAGCAGTGCGACTCCCAGGCACCTTAGCACACTCCGGCTAGGCTCCGATCGATTTGGGCAGCGGGGTTTCAACTCGCCTGCAGGGTAGCCAGCGGCCTTTCCACCTCGGCGATCGGAGCCAGCGGATACCCGCGCTCCCTCCAGCCGTCGAAGCCCCCCAGCAAGGGGCGCACGCGCGAAACACCCATCTTGCGAATCGTCAACGCCATGCGCACCGCCGTTTCCTCATTCGGACAGGTGCAGAACAGCACCACATCCCGGTCGCGCGGAATCATGGCCCCCATTTCAACGAGGCGGTCCGGCGTCATCACCACCGCGCCCGGTAGCGTTCGCGGGTCCGGCAGATAATCGAGCGGATGACGCAGATCAACCAGGTAAAGCGGCTCCCCCCGCTCCAGCATGCCGAACAGCTCCTCCGGCTGCAGACGGTCCATGCGGATCTCAGCGAGCGAACGACGCTGCCGCACGATGCGGCTCACCACAAACCCCAGCAGCAGTAGTACAAACAGCGCCACGGCGAAGTGCGCCACCCACGCCAGCGCATGCGGGTGCAGCTTGAGCAGGTCTCCCACAAAGCGTCCCCCTACGACAAACGCCAGCGCCCACAGCATCACGCCGGCGGCGTCATACAGCAGGAAAAGCCGGAAATCCATCCCCGTCTGCCCGGCAATCGCGCCCGCCATGGTATTAAGCGCGGGGAGGAATTTGCTGACCAGCAGCGTGCTCGCGCCATGCTTGCCGAAGTAGCCCTCCGTGCGCTGCACACACGTGTCTTTCTGCGGCAGAAACCGGCAGAGCAGCCGGACCACCGAGTTGCCGTAGCGCTTGCCCAGGAAATACCAGGTGATGTCGCTGACGAGCGAGCCGGCCAGAATGGATAGAAGCACGGGAGGCAGGTAAAGCTTGTGCGTGGCCGTGAGTGTACCAGCCATCAGCAGCAGCGGCGCCGATGGGATAGGGATGCCGATCTGCTCCCCGAAAACCCATAGGAAGAGCACCAGATAGGCATGGGCAAGGAAGAGATGAGGCAATGGCATTGCGGGCAAGCTCCCCTAGGGCTGGAGTATAGATGCCTGCAGAGCTGGGAATGACGCGAAAAGCGAAAACCGCCTTCGCGGCTTGCGGCCATTTCGTGGCGAGTGGCGTGATGATTGCAAAGTCAGCTTTTGCCGTCCTATTGGAAGGGCCACGAAAGCCGATACTGCAAGCACCACGCAGAATGCCACGCCAGTGGCCGCCAGCCGCGCAGGCGGTTTTCTAGCTTTTCACCCGCACTTTCGGTTCAACCGACAACCCCGGCCGCAGCAGGTCGTCCCGATCCTCGCTCTTATCCCTCAAATCGATGCGAACCGGCACACGCTGCACTACCTTCACATAGTTGCCGGTCGCGTTTTCCGGCGGAAACAGGCTCAGCACCGAGCCGGTCGCGCCGCCGATCTGCGTCACCACGCCGTCATACTTCCGTCCGCCGTACGCATCCACTGTAATCGTCACCGGCTGCCCGGCACGCATCAGGTTCAGCTGTGTCTCCTTAAAGTTGGCCGTGACCCAAATGTCGTTCAGCGAGACCAGCGTCGTCATATTCTGACCGGTCGAGACATTCTGCCCCACCTCGACGCTCTTACGCGTGATGATGCCGTCCACCGGAGCCACAATCCGGCAGTAGCTCAGGTTCAGCCGCGCCTGCTCAAGCGCCGCGCGGTTCTGGTCCACCTGCGCCCCGGCCTGCTCCGCCCGGGCCTTCTGGATGCGAATCTGTTCCGGCGCCGTCTTCGCGTTTTCCAGCTGCGCCTTGGTCTGCACCACGCGGTCCTCGGCCATGCGCACCGCGGTCTCCGACGCCCCCGCGTTCTGCCTTGCCTGCGCCAGCGCCGCTTCGTCCGCCTTCGCCGTCGCCACCGCCTGGTCAAACTGCTGCTTTGAGATCACGTCGCGCTGCACCAGCGGCGTATACCGCTCCACATCCAGCTTGGCCTTGATGTAGTTTGCGTCGGCCTGCGCAATCGCCGACCGATTTGCCTCCAGCTGCTGCTGCGACTGCACCACCGCGTCCTTCGACTGCGAAAGCGTGGACGCGATTGCCGCGAGATTGGTGTTCACGCTCACGCTCGTCACCGGCACATTCACCGTCGTCGACTGGAAGTTCGACTCGGATGCCGCCAGGTTCGCCTCCGCCTGGTTAAGCGCCGTCTGGTAGTCCCTCGGATCCAGCTGCACAATCACATCCCCAGCCTTGACACGCTGGTTCTCGTCCACCGGCACGCTCAGCACATTGCCGTTGATCCGCGACGAAACCTGGATCAAATGCCCGTTCACCTGCGCGTCATCGGTATCTTCGTAAAACGTCGAGTGCCAGTAAAACAGCAGCGCGCCCGCGATCAGAATCGCGACCACGAGAATGATGATGAAGCGACGGCGCGACTTCGCTCGCGGGTTGTTCTTCTCGTCCTTCTGCGCGTCGCCACCCGCGCCACCCTTGCCGTCCTCGGCAGCCTTTTTCTGGCCAGCGTCTACATCCGGAGTCTGCTCTGCCACTTACTTGCCTCCCACGTACTGCCTCAAATTGGTGCTCGCAACTCCCAGCGCTCGCGCCAGCGACAGCTTGGCCACGTTGTGCTGATAGAGGCTTGCGATATATTGATCATCCGCCTGCGCCACCTGCTGCTGCGCCTGCGATACCGCCAGGTTGTCCGACACGCCGGCCGCGTACTGCTGCTGCGCCTCGCTCAACGCCTCGGCGGCCAGCGCCGCGTTGCTCTGCGCCACCGAGACCTGCTTCTGCGCCGCCTGTATATCCAGAATGCTATCCCGGACGTCCTGCGCGATCTGCCCGCGCAAATTGCTCAACTGCGCCCGCTTCTGTTCCAGCTGCTCCTGGGCCAGTGCTTCGTCGCCCCGGATCTTGCCTTCCTCAAATACCGGGATGTCGATCGTGCCGGTCGCATCGCCGGTGCCGTGCGACTTGCGGACGTTCGGTCCAATATCGCCGTAATCGCCATTGAACGCGACCGTCGGGTACCGCTCGGCCTTCGCCGCGCCCTTGGCATCGTTCGCACCCTTCAACTGCTCACCGAAGTTCTGCAGGTCCTTGCGATTGCCCAGCGCCTGGGCCACGGCCGCGTCCGGATCCACCGCGTTCAGCTGCTTGTAGGGCGTGGCGTCGGTCAGCGCGAACTGCTGCGCTACATTCAGCCCGATCACCCGCGCCAGCGCCAGCTTGTCCTTGTCGAGCGTCGCCTGCGCCTGGATCAGGTTCTGCTGCTGCGTCTGGTAATCCACCTGCGCCCGCAGTTCATCGAGCAGCGGCGAGGTGCCGGCTACGTGCTGCTGGTGCGCCTGGTCGAAGGAAACCCGCGAGGTCTCCACCTGCTGCGCGGTCGAGACGACCCGTGCCTGGTCGGCGATCACCAGCAGGTAGGCATTGCCCACGCTCAACACCACCTCATCCCGCGCATCCACAACCGCCAGCTTCGCGCCAAGAAAGTTGTGTTTCGATCCGAGATAGTTCCGCAGGTTCGCCACATTGATAAGGCTCAGGTCCAGCGTCGCGCGAAAGTCCTGGTACCCGTAGGGGCCAATGATGGATGGAAAACCCGGGATGCGCAGGCCTTCCGCCTGTAGATCTGTCTCCGCCAGCGCCTCCCTGATATTTGCGTTCACCGTCGGCAGCAGGTTCTGCAACTGGCCCAACTGCGTCGACCGGGCCGAAAGCTGGTTGTTCGATGTCAGGATCAGTCCCAGGTTGTGGCGCAGCCCGCGCGCAATCGCGTCGTCGAGCGATAAAGGCAACGTCCCAGGCACAAGCGCCTCGTCCGCGACACTGCCCTGGTAGTTGTCCGCCGTTACCTGCTGCTGCGTGATCGTCACCGGAGTCGGCAAGTTCTGCACCGAGCCGCCGCTCACCGTACCCAGCTGCGCCGGCATCGCGCTCGGGCTCAGCAGTATCCCGGCGGCAATCCAGCCGTATGCGGAGACCGGCAAGCGGCCTTTCCCTCCCTGCAGCACACACTCTCCCACTCGTTCGTTCGGCAAAACTTCTTTGCTCGCGCGTATTGGATGCACGGGTTTTCACAAAGATGGAAGATTGTTGCCTAAACCTTCCACTCGGCGACGTCTCCCGGCGCAGCGTACTCGTTCTGCCGCCCTAGACAGGCAAAGCTTCGGCCACGGGGGCGTGGGCCAGCGAGTTCGCGAGCGAGCACAGTGCCAGCCGAAAGGTCTCGCTTACCGTCTTTGAGGTCCACTCCTCGCCGGTTTCCCGCAACAACTCCGCCGCCGCCTGGTTACCTTGCCCGAGCACCGCCCGCTGCACAAAAATCGCTCGCTGGGCCACCGGCAGCTGCTCCAGCCAACCCCGCAGCCCCCGGCGCAGCTCCGGTCTGCTCCCACCGTCCAGCCAGCTCCGCAACTGGGCTTGTGTCACCCCGGCCGCCTCTAAATCGTCGTCCTGGATACAAGGGTCCGCCCCTGCGCCGATGCTCCCGTGCGCGTGAAACGCCCCAGGCTCGTCGGCAGCCAACTGCCGCAACGCCCCCCGCACCACGCACGCGCGAGCCCGCTCCCTCGCTGCTTCGGGGTCCAGACAAGGATCGATCTCCATGGCCGCAAGCGAGCTCTCAATCAGTCCGAGCGCTCGCTCCTGCTCACCGACCAGCAGCGAAGCAAGCTGGAACAGCTCGGCCGCCATGCCCACCACCGCACTTGCATCTCCGCATCCCTCTTTCGCAGAACGTGCCTCAGTATTGCTCATTGCTCTCTGCCCTCCATCGCAAGCGCGGCCTCAGCCAACCTCTATCTTCCGCCGAGCCCGGCGGAGGGTCAACCTGAACCGTGGGTTGTCACTTAATAAGATAACGCCTGGGGAACCGAATCCGCTGCCCCTGCTCTGCCCACTTCTCGCTTCCCGCTTTGGCCGGCGGGCCATCACAGGCTGCGAAAGCGTGTAGGGTTATTGCAGCGATCTACGATCGCAAAGACGCTCGCAAAGACGCTCGCAAAGACGATCGCAACTTGCCAAACGCTCTGTCCCCCGGTAAACCCTCTGTACCATCGGTAATCGCTTTATGGATCAAGCCCAGCGCAACCTCTTCATCTCCCGCGACAGCTCGTGGCTCAACTTCAACCGCCGCGTGCTCGATGAAGCCCACGACAGCGGCAACCCCCTGCTTGAGCGGGTCAAGTTCCTCGCCATCACCGCCTCTAACCTCGACGAGTTCATCGAGGTCCGCATCGCCGGCATGCTGCAGCGCATCGAGGAAGGCCTCGGCGAGCCCGGCCCCGACGGCATGACCGCGCAAGGCCTGCTTGACCAGATCAACGCCGACATGCACGACTTTGTCGCCGAGCAGTACGCCTGCTGGAACTCCGAGCTCCACCCCGCCCTGTGTTCCGCCGGCATCCGCGTACTGGGCTGGGACGCACCGAGCTCTACCAGCGTGAAATCGACCCCCTGCTCACGCCCATCACCATCGACCCGCGCCACCCGTTTCCCCGCGTGCTCAACAAGGTGCTGTGCGTCGCCCTGCTGCTGCGCCGCAAGCGCAAGGGCGCCAATGCCGCCGTGCTCGGAGTCATTACCGTGCCCCGCGCGCTGCCCCGCTTCATTCGCATGCCGCAGCCCGCCGGCAGCACCACCGAGGACTTCCTCTTCCTCCACGACCTCATCGAGCACCAGGCCGCCGGCATGTATCGCGGCTACGAAATCCTCTCCACCGCGGCCTTCCGCGTCACCCGCAACAGCAATCTCTACTTCGAGGAAGAAGAGTCCCGATCCCTGCTCGAGGCTGTTCGCTCCGAGCTGCACAACCGTCGCAAAGGCGACGCCGTCCGCCTCGAAATCGAGCAGGACGCTCACCCCGAGATCATCGAGCGGCTCCGCTCCAACTTCGAGCTCGACGAGTCGCAGGTCTTCCGCACCGACGGCCCCGTCAATCTCTCCCGGCTCATGACCCTCTACGGCGAGATTCACCGCGCCGACCTCAAGTACCCCCAGTTCGCGGGCCGGGAGCTCCGGCTCCATCGCAAGTCCACCGACCTGTTCGACGAGCTGCGCCACCACGACATCCTGCTCCACCACCCCTACGACTCCTACGACGCGGTCGTCGGCTTCATTGAAGCCGGCGCCGCCGACCCCCACGTCATCTCCATGAAGCAAACCCTCTACCGCACCAGCGACGACTCGCCCATCTTCCGCGCCCTCACCGACGCCGCGCAGTCGAAAGAGGTTACGGTCGTCGTTGAGCTCACGGCCCGCTTCGACGAGGCCTCCAACATCCGCTGGGCGCGCAATCTCGAGGATGCCGGCGTCCAGGTCTTCCACGGCATCGTCGGCCTGAAAACCCACTGCAAGCTGGCCCTGCTGGTCCGGCGCGACCCCGACGGCCAAATCCGCCGCTACGCCCACCTCGGCACCGGCAACTACAACCCCGTCACCTCGCGCTTCTACACCGACATCAGCTTTCTAACCTCCGACCCCGCGATCACCGCGAGCGTGCACGCCGTCTTTAACTACCTCACCGCGCACTCTGAGTCCGACGACTACGCCCCGCTGCTCGTCGCCCCGCTCACCCTGGCCGAAAGCACCATCCGGCTTATCCAGCGCGAGACCGAGCACGCCCGCGCCGGCCGCCCGGCGCGCATCGTCGCCAAAATGAACTCGCTGCTCGAGCAGAGCGTCATTGAAGCGCTCTATGCCGCCTCGCAGGCCGGTGTCGAGATTGATCTCATCATTCGCGGCATCTGCTCCCTGCGCCCCGGGCTCCCAGGAGTGAGCGAGCGCATCCGCGTCCGCTCCGTCGTCGGGCGCTTCCTTGAGCACTCCCGCATCTTCTACTTCGCCAACGGCAGCCACGACGGCGCGGGCGAAGAAATCTACTGCGGCTCGGCCGACTGGATGCCGCGCAACCTGTTCGAGCGCTGCGAGGTCGCCTTCCCCATCAAAGATCCCGCCCTGCGCACCCGCATCCGCTCTGAAATCCTGGCCGCCTACCTGGCCGACACCGCCAAAACCCGCCTGCTGCGCCCCGACGGCACCTACGGCAAGCTCAGCGAAACGGCCGAGGGCAAGCGCGGGCAACCGTTCCATGCGCAGGAGTTCCTCATGGCCGTCGCCGAAGGACGCGCTTCGGCCGCCGGGATCCCGGACGGCAATCTCCAGCTGCTGTCGCCTCCCCCGGGCCCAATCACTGCTGCCAGTTCACAGGAAGACGACCCCGCCTCCACCGTGCCTGTGTCCGTGATCAAAGGCAAGAAGACCCGCCGCCGCAAGCTGATGAAAGACGACGCCTGACCCCTGTCACAGCAGCTCGCTCTTCTCACGAAAAGCGTGTCATCCTGAGCACAGCGGTATCGCTCGCGCAAACAGTCTGCTCTTTTCGAACACTGTCCAGCAACGAGGCAGAGATTCGAAGTCTGTCAGCTAAAGAAATGATCTCGCGTAAACTGCCCTGAGACCAGTTCCCCTTTTCCTCAGACAGGCCCTTTCCCATGCACATACTTCTCACAGGCGCAGCCGGCTTCCTCGGATCCCACCTCGCCGACCGCCTCCTCGCCGACGGCCACTCCGTCCTCGGCATCGACAATTTTTCGACCGGCAATCCCGCCAATCTCGAGCACCTGCGGCAGGAACCACGTTTCCGGCTCGTAGAGCACGACATCTGCCGGCCCTTCGACCTCGGCCCCGTCGACTTCGTCTACAATTTCGCCTCGCCCGCAAGCCCGCCCAACTACCACCGGCTCGGCATCGAAACCCTCGATGTCGGGTCTTCCGGCACCCGCAACGCGCTCGACATCGCCAAACGCTACAACGCGGGCTTCCTCCACGCCTCCACCTCTGAGTGCTACGGCGACCCGCTCGTGCATCCGCAGACGGAGGAGTACTGGGGCCACGTCAACCCGGTCGGCCCACGCTCGGTCTACGATGAGGCCAAGCGCTTCTCCGAAGCCCTGGTCACCGCCTACCATCGTTATTACAACCTCGACACGCACCTGGTCCGCATCTTCAATACCTACGGCCCGCGCCTCGGCCGCGACGATGGCCGCGTCATCTCGAACCTGCTCACCCAGGCCCTGCGCGGCGACCCCATGACCGTCTACGGCGACGGCTCCCAGACCCGCTCCTTCTGCTATGTCTCGGACGAGATCGACGGCATCGTCCGCCTGGCCGGCTCGCGTGAGCACACCCCCGTGAACATCGGCAACCCAACCGAGTGGACCATCCTCGACTGCGCCGAAACCGTCCGCCGCATCACCGGCTCCCGCTCGGAGATCGTCTTCGAGCCGCTACCGCAGGACGACCCCCTCCAGCGCAAACCCGATATCTCGAAAGCTAGACGCCTGCTCGGCTGGGAGCCGAAAATTACCCTGGAGCAAGGCCTGCGCCTCTCCCTCAACTACTTCCGCGCCACACTCGAACAGCCCCTCGCCGGCAGCCGCTGACGGAGGAAAGAAAGCGATTGTCTCGCTGCCAACCGTCTCTCGTCTGTGCTACCGTTTTCCGCGGTGTCTGTAGCCCACTCGAAAGGACCACGTATGCGACTCGCCAACCCCAACGCGGCGCACCGCGCCAAACCCTCGAAGCAGCTTCCCAGCCCTTCCACCCCGCGCCTGCTCGGCGCCGCCGCCGATACCGGCGCGCAGAACTGGAGCTTATCCAACTCCGGAGTCTCGCCAGCCGGCGACTACAACCTCGCCGTCCTCGGCCCCAACTGCCTCACCGCTTCGAGCAATGCAAGCGGCGCAGCGGTCAACATCCAGCCGTGCAATGGAGCCTCAGCGCAGGCCTGGAA
>CAXTSA010000058.1:3996-11226 GCA_964246755.1 uncultured Acidobacteriaceae bacterium | reverse complement strand
ACGGCGGGGAAAAGAACTCACTCTGCGTGTAGCTGTTACCGCCGGTCGAGAGCACCCGGCCGTCCGGCATGAGCATGGAGATGGAGTGGTAGAGCCGGGGAACGGTCGCGCTCGCGAGCGTGGTCCAGTGTTCTGTCGCCGGGTCCCACTCCTCCGCCGCATAGACGGCGAGCGTGGGGTCGGGGTTCGAGAAGCCCGGGCCGCCGGTGCCGCCGGTGACAAGGACTTTGCCGTCAGGCAGCATCAGCGCATTCACCTGGCGCCGCGCGTAGGCCATGTTGGCCGTGCTGCGCCAGGCCGGCGAGCTCTGGTTCAGATCGACAACCTCGGCAGTGTTGGTGGCCGGGTCCGAGCCGCCGACAACCAGGATCTTGCCGGGCTGGTACATCACCATCGAGTCATAGTCCCGAACACCCTGGAAGATGTGATCGCCGACCGTGGTCCAGGCTCCGGTGCCCGTCGTGTCCAGGTAGCGCGTGGTGATGTTCGAGCCGGAGTTGAAGACTTTGCCGTTGGGCGCGAGCGAGAGCGTGGGATACAGCCCGAGATTGAGCTGCGCATTGGTGAGGCTGCGCCAGGTGCCGGTCGAGGCCTGCCAGACCTGCGGCAGGATGTCCTCGCCCACGGTCAGGTCCGTGTCGCCGGAGACGACGAGCACATCGCCGTTCGGCATCACCTGCTCGTAGGGGTACCAGCGGCCGGCGTTCATGCTGGGCTGCTTGGTCCAGGCGTTGGTGGCGGGGTCGTAAATGACCGCGGCCGGTAGGCCGACATTGTTGCTGATGTGCCCGCCGGCAACGAAAAGCCGGCCGTCTGTAAGCCAGCTTTGGCCGGCGCAGAAGATGTCGTAGCCGGGCGCGGCGAGCGGGGTCACCGTGCCCGTCACCGGGTCGAGCTGTCGCGGGTCATTGCCGCTCACGCCGCCGTCGCCGGGCCACATAATGACCTTGCCGTTCGGCATCAGGCTCATGTGGACGGGGAAGTAGGGAAGGTTGGGCCCGTTCTGCCACTGGCCCGTGGTGGACTGCGCCGGGGCCGACGGCGTGGTGAGGATGGGAGCGGCGAACGCAAGGGCGAGCGCGGCGAGAGTACGTGTACGCATGGGTATACCTGCCTGGTGATCTGGAGGGAGCGGCAAAGGAAGCTACTTGACGGGGGTGAGCAGGACGATGTGCCGGGGCAGCTCGCGCTCTTCCACATGGCTGGTGGCGACCATGGTGCCCATCGCCTGCATGGGCGGGGCGTCGTTGACGTCAATGCCGATGGCCAGGATCACGCCGTTCTTGTCGATAGAAAGCGCATCGACCAGGACGAGCGACGGATTGGTAGAAAGCGTGTTCAGGTCGAGCATGCCGGTGCCCGAGGACCACACGAAAGCCCGGTTCCCTTGGCTGGAGTCCCCGGTGCCGACCACCCAGTCATTGTCATCGACATCGCGGGCCCGGCTATTGGTGCCGCCCGACAGTACGCCGAGATCCTGCGGGTTGGTGGTGCCGGCCGGCCACAGTGTCGCGTGCATGCGCGTTCCGAAAGCCTCGATGTCGGTGGAGGCGCCGACGATGTCGCCCGCGGTGTTGATGCTCTCCGCCCGGCTGCTTGAGAAGCCGGCGAGCGTGTCGAGCGGGATCGCTCCGCCCTTGTTGGGCCAGCGCACCGCGACAGTGTCGCCGTCGCCCGCATTGCCGGCGATGTCGCCCTTATCGTTGATGTCCACTGCCTTCGCGGTCTCCCCGCCGGCCAGACCGGGCAGCGCCGTTACCTGACCCTTCCGTGTCCACCAGACGGCATGGATACCGCTGGGGCCGCTCGTGAAACCGGCAGCCTCCCCATTTTCATCGATGGCGTACGCGCCGCCGCCTGTATCGCCCGGCAGCAGCGGGAGCAGCTGGAACTGGCTGTGCCGCACAGTGCGGAACGGTAGCACCGAGTTCGCCCCGTTTATGACGCCGGCAATCTCTCCGCTGTCGTTAATACCGTAGGAGGCGCTGTAGTCGGTCTTCTGCTGGTCGGTGAGGAAGAGAAAGCCGGTGAGGGAGAGAAGAAAAGCGCCGGAAGACTTGGATTGGCTGCCCTGACGAAAGCCGCCCACCACTTCGCCAAGGGAGTTGGTGCGTCGCACCACGGTGCTCGACCCTGCATTGTCGAGAACGCCGAGCGTGGCCACGGCATAGTGTGTGGCCGCGGGACTCTTGGGCGCGCTGAAGGCGCTGGGCGGGACCAGGAGAAGCGAAAAAAACGGGGTCGTCGCGATCGCTTTCGACAGAAAACGTCGCACCGGCTTGCGATTTGGGGGCAGAAGCATCATGGCACCTATCCGGAGGGAGTGTATGCTCGCTGGGCGCCCTCTTGGAAGCTCTAGGCTTAGGGGCTTGCGTCGATGGAGCGGAAGTGTTTTGCGGTTCGTAAGCAGATATACCACACGTAGTACTGGACCGCTCATCCTGCGCGTCATTTTTGCAACCTAACATGGGTTACCGTCACAACGGCGAAGATATCTGAAGTTACTACCCCTGATAAGGATTTGCACATGGGATCTGAAGGAAGTAATACCCCGTCTGCTCCGGGAACCGGCCTAAGTTCGCGCGCGTTTCCAGAACCCTGAAGCATTTGATTCTGCGAGGGATCCGGGCTGTTTCCATCGCGATACGGCCCGGTCACTTCTGTTTCAAACCAGCTCGCGCGAGACTTACGCAGAGTAACCCGGTAGCGTACGTCTCAAAGTCCCCCGATACCTCATGTCCTACTCGGCCTCTCGAAATCTCTGCTTCGCTTCCTCCATAGGTTCGCAGTCAAGGCGCAGCAACGCGGTGAGCAAGCCGCCTCCCACTCGGCCCTCTTCGCCGAACAACCGTCGCTGCACCTCGGGGACGACCGGCAACGCGCGGCGAAGCACCGCCACCCCGGCCCGTGTGACTTCAACGTGCTTGGCGCGTACGTCCGACGTGCTGCGCGGCCTAGCTACCATGTTGCGGACGTAACGCAGGACTTGAAGGAAGCGCTGCTCAGTCGGCGCCACTGTCTGAAATGCGAGTCCGTGCTCCCTCTCCATCCAAACGGGATTGTTGGTGAGGGTACAGATCCTCTCCACCGGTTCCTCCATGGATGAGGATCAGAAAAGGTACTCGCTCAATGAGGTTGGCTTCTCCGGTCTGCTTCGGCCCGGAGAAAACTCCCTCCGCTTGTTCGTATCTCAGCCCAGGCCTCGAGGAAATCTGTAGTGTAAATACCGCATACGAGGGGCAGGTCGGAAATGTTGCCGTCAGCGCCGAGCCAAGCGCTGGATAGAGGCATGATTAGGTATGGACGCCACAACAGAACCTGCCGCCGCGAAAGTATCCCCTCGTCCGAATCTGATCCTGGGCATCTGCTGCATGAGCCTGCTGCTGGTCAGCATGGATGTGACCATCGTCAATGTCGCGCTGCCCGCCATCGAGCATGACCTTCATGCCACATTCTCGGGACTGCAATGGATCGTCGACGCGTATACGCTTGTGGTCGCCAGTCTGCTCATGCTTGCCGGCTCCATCTCGGACCGGGTCGGTCGAAGGCGAGTGTTTCAGATCGGCCTTGTTCTGTTCACAGGTGGATCGGTGCTGTGCAGTACCGCGCCCACCATCGGGAGCCTGATCGCGTTCCGTGCCATGCAGGGCCTCGGCGCGTCGATGCTCAACCCGGTCGCCTTATCGATCATCGCGAACGTCTTCCATGAGCCGAAAGGCCGCGCACGCGCCATCGGTATCTGGGGCGCGGTGGCAGGCATTTCCTTCGCGCTGGGACCGCTGATCGGCGGCGCGTTGACCCAGGCAGTGGGCTGGCGCTCCATCTTCTGGATCAATCTGCCGATTGGCCTCCTGGCGCTTGTTCTCACCGCCTTGTTCGTGCCCGAGTCGAAAGCGGCGAAGGCGCGAGCGTTCGATCCAGTCGGACAGTTGCTGGTGTTTGTCGGTCTTGCTTCACTGATTTACGCGCTGATCGAAGGGCCGCACGCCGGCTTCCGATCTCCGCGCATCTTGAGCTTGTTTGTCGTCTCGACCGCGGCGCTCAGCTTCTTTCTCTTCTACGAGCCACGGCGTAAGGAACCGCTGCTGGACCTGCGCTTTTTTCGCAGTGTGCCTTTCAGCAGCGCCACGCTGCTGGCTGTTTGCGCCTTTGCTTCGTTCGCCGGTTTTCTGTTTCTGAACGCCTTGTACCTGCAGCAAGTGCGCGGGCTGTCGGCCTTCGATACGGGTCTTTGTACGCTGCCGCTGGCGTTGATGATGATGGTGTGCGCGCCGCTTTCCGGCCGCCTCGTGGGCAGCCACGGTACACGTCCCTCGTTACTCGCCGCAGGGGCCGGTTTTCTGCTCAGCGCGTCCATGCTCACCCGCCTCAGCGTCGATACGCCGATCGCTCAGTTGCTCGTGGTCTACGTGTTGTTTGGCATCGGACTGGGAATGGTCAATCCGGCGATAGCCAATAACGCTGTTGCCGGCATGCCCTTATCGCAGGCAGGTGTGGCCGCGGCGATCGCCTCGACCAGTCGTCAGGTGGGTGCGGCTCTGGGCGTGGCCGTGGCCGGTACAGTCGTCGCGGCTAGCCATGCACACGGGTCTGATTTCACGCGCGCAACGCATCCTATCTGGTGGACGATGGTGGCTTGCGGCGCGATCATCCTTCTGCTCGGCTGGGCTTCGAACACCCGCTGGGCGCGAGCAAGTTTAGTCGGCGTTGCTCATTTACTGGGGGATCCTAGCCGGCAGCCGTGACGAACAGTGCCTGCCACTCTCTTCGCGCCACTTACAGCATCGAGTTTCGACCGACCTCCTCGGTGACGCCGTCAGCTGCGAAAGATTGAAGGCGCACCCGCCTACCAGCGATGAAGCGCAGCCTGCGCGGCATGATACCCGCACATGCCGTGCACTCCCGCACCCGGCGGTGTCGACGAGGAGCACAGAAAGAGGTGCGGGTCGGGCGTCGCATAGGTTTGCCAGGTCGGCCGCAGCAGTAGCTGCACCACGTCCATCGCGCCGCCGCTTATATCCCCTCCCTCGAGGTTCGCGTCCATCGCCTGCAGCCTGCCAGGCCCAGACACACTGCGAGCGAGCACGCACTCGCGGAACCCCGGCGCGAACCGCTCCATCTGCGCCTCGATCTGCGCCGTCGCGTCCTCGCGGGAGCCGAAGGGAACATGGCAGTACACCCAGGCCACGTGCTTTCCTTCGGGCGCCCTCGTCGGATCGACCAGGGTGGGCTGCGCCACCAGCACGAAAGGCCGCTGGGGGACGCGCCCGCGCAGCATCGTGCGCTCGCCGCGGGTGATCTCGCCCAGCGTCCCGCCCAGGTGCACAGTGCCGGCGCGCTTGCACTCCGCGGCACGCCAGGGGATCGGCTCGCGCAGCGCGTAATCGATCTTGAACGCCGCCGGTCCGGGGCGAAACCGCCGCAGCTTGCGCGCGTACATCTCCGGCAGTCTCTGCCCGGCGAGCCGCGCCATCTCCGCCGGCCGCACATCGCACAGCACGATCGCGTCATCCTCGTACTCATCGCTGAAGTCATCAACGGACTCGACCGGCGAGGAGACCCGCAGCACCCCGCCCTCGTCCACAAGCACGCCCGCCAGCGCTCGCGTGATATTTCCGGAGCCCCCCCGCGGAATCGGCCAGCCTACCGCGTGCGCGGCCGCTCCCAGCACCAGCGCAATGGCGGAGGAGAACGGGGCGTCGAGCGACAGGAACGAGTGAGCGGCCAGGCCGGCGAACAGTGCCCGCGCGCGCTCGGTTCGGAACAGCGTTAAGGCAAGCAGCCGCGCCGGTTGTGCAGCCAGCACACCGAACCGTGCCATCGACCAGGGATGCTTTGGAACGTGCAGCACCGGCCGCAGCAGCTCCGGCGCCATTCGGTCCCAATCCTCAACAAGGGGACCCACCATCCTGCGCCAGGCCTTGCCGTCCATACCCAAAGCAGCCACGGCCGCGTCAAGGTCGCGCTCCAGCATCACCGCCGTGCCGTCATCAAGCGGGTGCGCCAACGGCGCGGAGTGGTGCAGCCACTCGAGCCCGTGGCTGGCCAGCGGCAGCTTGCGAAAGAACGGCGAGGCGGCCGCCATGGGATGCACCGCCGAGCCGAAATCGTGCACAAAGCCGGGCAGGGTCAGCGGCAGACTCCGGCACGCGCCCCCTGCAATCGTCTGCGACTCGCGCACCTCGGTTGCAAAGCCGGCATGCGCCATCGCGATCGCGGCGGCCAGGCCGTTGGAACCGGAACCGACTACGCCCACTCGGGAGGGCGGATGCGCCTGGGATTTCATCATTCTCCTTGCAGCCGCGGTCTTCCCACCGCTTACTTTGGTGTCCCCACCGGAGTGGATTCGATGGCGCACCTCTGCCTGTAGCAGCCTATTCTGCAAATACCGCCGCGGCAACCTATGCACGCAGTGTATCCCCGTGATGAGGTCTTTCCGCCGATGGGCTTTCGCCACCCGCAAACCGTCAGCGTCGTCATCCCTACGCGCAATCGCCCGCGCATGGTGCTCGCCGCCGTGCGGAGCGCTCTCGATCAAATCCATCCCCCGCATGAGGTGATCGTTGTCATCGACGGTGAGGAGCAGGGGGTCGCAGGGCAGGGAACCACTGTGGAAACGCTTGCCTCTATCGACGACCGGCGCCTGCGCGTGCTCGCCCTGCCGACAACGGTTGGCGGAGGGGAGGCGCGTAACCACGGGGTTCGCGCGGCGTCGGGGCACTGGATCGGGTTCCTCGACGACGACGACCTTTGGCTGCCGGACAAGCTGGAAGCGCAGCTCCGCTTCAGCCGCACGCTCCCGCCAGGCAGCATGCCGGTCCTGAGTTGCCATGTGCTGGCGCGCAGCCCCGCCTGGGAGGAAGTCTGGCCGCGCCAGCGTTACAGCTCGGGCCAGCACATGGCCGAGTACCTGTTCTGCCGCCGCGGCTGGCGCTACGGTGCTGCCCTGCTTCAGACCTCGACCCTGCTGGTCCCCCGCGACCTGCTGCTCAAGATCCCATTCACCCCGGGACTGCGCAAGCATCAGGACTGGGACTGGCTGCTCAGAGCCGCCGCCGACCCTTCGGTTTCCATCCACTGCGTCGGCGATGCACCGTTGGCTATTTTTCATGTCGAGGGGGAGCGCTCCAGCGTGGGACGCGCTCGCAACTGGCGGTTTTCACTCGAGTGGGCGCGAGAGCGGAGAGAGCTTTTCACAGCGCGCGCCTTTTCCGCCTTTGTCGCTACCGA
>CAXTSA010000058.1:0-3986 GCA_964246755.1 uncultured Acidobacteriaceae bacterium | reverse complement strand
GTGCGCGGCCCAGGCACAAGGCGAGCCCTGGCGCGAACGCGCTGCACTACTCCGCGTCCTCTTGGGCGCCGGTCTGCCGTCTCTTGCCCAGCTAGCTCGGGCCACCGTGTTTCTTCTGGTTCCACAGGGCGCGCGACGCGCTCTGCGGGACCGGCTCCGCAGTCTTTCCCGGTCCAAAGTGCCCGCTTCTCCGCTGCGTCCTGAAGCGTGAAGAAGCCAAGGCAATGCATGCCGCGGTTTTAGAGTTGAGCCTCGCTGGCACGCGCTTCCTGCTCTGTCGCGCTTTTCCGGCGTAGCGATCCCGCAAGCACCCCGGGGATTTCGCCCGTCCCAACCTTCCTGTTCGCGTCGTCCGATCCGAGCAGCCTGTCTATCACCCGTTGTTTGCGCAAGCGGCCCCACTCTCCCACCGCGATCCCCGCAAATTCGGCATTGCCGAGCAGATACCGCTTCCACAGCCGTCGCGGTTCCATGGCCAGCCGGTATAACCACTCCGCGCCGATATTGTGCGTCCACGCCGGTGCGCGCTTCCGCATGCCCGCTTGCGTGTCGAAGGCCGCTCCTACGGAAAGCGCCGCGCCGATCGGCAGCGTCGGGCACTCGTCCAGCATCCAGATCTCCTGCTTGGGCGCGCCCAGTGCGACGCACAGGAAGTCCGGCCGCACCGCGACGATTCTCGCTCGGACTGCTTCGTTGGCCGCTTGGTCCTGTTCGAAACCGACCGGCGGACAGTCGATGCCCGCGACCTCCAGCCCCGGGTACCGTTGTTTCAACACCCGCGCTGCGCCCTCGGCCGCTCCGGGCAAACCACCGAGGAAATACACCGATAAGCCGTGTTCGGCGCACAACGCGCACACCCGCTCCATGAACTCGCCGCCCGGTACGCGCTCGGGAATGCGCGCCCCTAAGAATCTGGCTCCCCACACCACGGACATGCCGTCGGGAAGGCAGAGGTCCGCCCGATTCAGCGCCTCGGCGAAACCCCGGTCCTTTCGCGCGAGCGTTACCAAGTAGGCGTTCGGCCCCATCACCTGCAAGGGCTTTTGCTGCTGGCCGGCGTGACGCTTCAGCAACGCATGGAGGAGCCATTGGGCAGAGGGTTCCAAAGCTACGGCGTCGACCGGAGCGGCACCGAAAAAGATGCGGGCCGTTGAGGGATATTTCGTACGAGACATGCTGCCTTTCATCTGCCGGTCTGCCTCCCAGCTACTGCCGTCGCTTGCCCGGTCTGCTACACAGAGGAGTGCTGCGGCCAGAGCGAATCTTTCCTTTGCTGGAACAACCGCGGTTCAATGCCATTGCTGATCGCCTGTGACGGCAGGAGTTCATCGCGTACCCGCCGCAGCACATAGCTTGGCGATGCCGCGAACGAGCTGAATAGTGCGCGCGCGGCCGCCAGCCGCTCCCCTTGCCCCAGATGCATATTGAAAACTCGCAGCCGTTCCTTGGCCACAAGGGATGTCTCGTCGAGCAGTTCGAGCAGCTCGCCTTCCACATCGCTCAACCGTTCCGGGATCCGGCTCTGCAATTGCGAAAGCAGTAGGTATTGCACATACAAGCCGTGGAGCGCCTGCTGGCGAAGATTACGCGAGGTAAGGCTTCCCGCATTCTGCCGGAACAGCAGCAGAACCTCAGGGATGAAATAAATGTCATACGCCAGTGCCATGCGCCACCACAAATCCGCATCCTCGCACTGGATCCCTGGCCGGTAGCCCCCAATGGCGAGCGTCTTTTCCACATTCAGCGCCGTGCTCGGATGGCAGATGGCGGGCAGGTAGCCGGCACGCGCCAGGGACCGGATTTGGTCCGGAGTGCCGCGCGTGCAGCGGTAAAGTCCCACGCTTTTCCCATGTGGGTGATAGGCCGCGTTCGAGTAAAACATACCTGCATGGGGATGCTGCCCAATGGTTTGCAGGATCTTCTGAAGCCTATCCGGCGTAGAAATGTCATCCGCATCCTGCCGTACCAGCCACGGCGTCCGGCATTCCCGCAGCATGCGGTTCAGTGTAAAGGTAATCCCGTAATGCTGTTGCTCGACAACCCGCAACCGAGCGTCCCGAATGGTACGGAGGTATTCAAGGCTGCCGTCGGCGGAGCCGTCCACGATCGCAAGTATCTGAAAATGTGAGACGGACTGCCCCAGAATGCTTTCGAGGGACTCCGGCAGGTAGGGCATTGCGTTGTGGACCGGCAATCCCACGGTAAGCAGCTCGCCACCCGTCTCCGGCTCCAGCGCCGCGCCTTCCATATCGTGAGCCTGAACCACGCAATCCCTCCTTTCCCAAGTTTCCGTTCCCGCTGACCGGCACATGCCTATCGCGAGTGCCACGACCTTCTTGCGATGAGCCTACTCAACTATGTACCCCTTTCACCTCCAAACGGTCAATAATTCACGCTAAATAGTAAAACTTACGTAATCTGTTGGGACTCTGAATGCGGTGGTAGTGTCGCCTTTGTCAACACCTTGAGAGACTGCGAAGAATCTATGCCGCGCTTCCGGCCCAGATTCTCGGACTTGCGCCGATGACCGCACACAGCACGTTGCCTTCCGTTCCAGCCGACGCGCTTACACTCGCCTCCGTCGCCTCCTTCCTGCGAAGGCGGCGAGCTCTTGTCCTATGGCCGTTGGCGATTCTGCTTACGGCGGCAGCCCTCACTTGCATCTCGTCGACGCGCCGCTATCGTGCAACGACCGAGATCCAGGTGCAAAAGGAGGACGGCGGCGCATTTGGGCTCGAAAGCACGGTCACTGGACAGAGCGGCAGTGCAGGTCCGGGCGACTCGCTCGACTACAGTATGACCTTGCAGACCGAAGCCAGTATTCTGCGCTCGCCGGCGCTCGCACTGGCCGTCATTCAGGTAGCGCATCTAGAGCCGACCGCCGATTACTTCCCGCCTGCTTCTGGAGCGCAGAACTTCTTTTGGACAGGATGGAGCGCGTGGCTACCCTGGCGGAAACCGCTCGAACCGCTCAGGATCCCGCTCGAGGCAGATCCCAACCGCCGCTATCTCGCGGAGAACATTTTCAAGAACCACTTCAAAGTGCAGCCGGTCACCGGCACCCGCCTGATCGACATTTCGTATACGGATCCCGACCCCGCGCGAGCAGCGCTGGTTGCCAACACCGCTGCGCGCGTTCTCGCGGATATGGAATTTCAGCAGCGTTTCTCCTCAACCCTCCAGGGTTCGGCCTGGCTTTCGCGTCAGCTCGAGGATCTCCGGCTGCACACAGAAGAGGCTCAAGGCAGGGCCGCCGCGCTCGAGCGAGGAACCGGCATTTTCGGCAGCGACGCCTCGCGCAACGTTGTGCTGGAACGCCTGGATAACCTGAATCAGACGCTCACGGCTGCTGAGAGCAATCGGATCCTGAAGGAAAGCATCGACAAGGTGGCTGCAAGCGGCAGCCCGGAGTTGATCTCTAGCCTGAGCGGAAACTCAAGCAATGGCTCGGTCGCTTCCATCAATACGTCGCTCTCGCTCATTCAGGGCCTGCGACAGCAGGAAGCGCAGATACGCTCGGAGTTGGCGGAGGATAGCGTCCGGTATGGGCCGGCCTACCCGAAAATCGGCGAACTGCAGGCGCAGCTCACCGGTATCGCGAACTCCGTCACGGCTGAAACTGCCCGGCTTGGCCAGCGCGCCCACACGGACTGGCAGATTGCTGTCCGCGAAGAAGATGCCGCGCGCGCGGCGTTTGAAGCGCAAAAGCAGCTCGCCACGAAACAGAACGACACGGTGATCGCCTATCAACTGGCTCGTCAGGAAGCTGACAGCAGCCGCGATTTGTATGAAGGGCTGCTCGCCAAGCTCAAACAGTCAAGCTTGCTTGGGGGCCTGCGCGCGAACAACGTTTCCGTCGTGAGCGCCGCTGAGCTGCCATCCCCGTACCATCCCGCTTCCCCCAATGTCCCGCTCCGCCTTGCTGTCGCGCTTACTGCGGGGTTGCTGCTGGGGCTGGGTGGGGCTGTTCTTGTTGAGCTGCGGGA
>CAXTSA010000057.1:0-11257 GCA_964246755.1 uncultured Acidobacteriaceae bacterium | reverse complement strand
CACTCGCCCGTCCCCCCCAAACCGGAACATGGAACCAGCGTCACCACTGCCTTTCACCAGATTCGCGAACTGATCGTGAACGGACGCCTTTCCCCGGGAACCTGGGTGGTGGAAGGCGATCTCGCCGAACGCCTGAACATCAGCCGTACCCCGGTGCGCGCCGCCCTGCACTGGCTCCAGAGAGATGGCTACGTGCATGAGCACCGCACCGCGAACAAGTGCCGCATCGTGGTAGCGCCACTTACGAAGGAAGATGCGAGCGAGCTCTACGGCATCATTGGCCACACGGAAGGGCTGGCGGGGCGCACGGTTGCCGCCGATCCCGAACCCGAACGCAAAGCGCTCGCAGTGAAGCTCACAGCGCTCAACCGGCGCCTTGCCGCGACGACGGAAAGCTCGACCGGCGCGGGTTCCATTTTCGACCTGGACCGCGAATTTCACGCCCTGATCGTCAAAGCGGGCGCGGGGCCTCGCCTGCTGGCGCTCCACCAGTCCGTGGAGCCGCAGGCCGAGCGCTATTGGCGACTGTACGCGTCCTCCATTCTCCATGACCTGAAGCTTTCCGTCGAGGAACACGAGGACATCATTGAAGCCGTTCGAACAGGCGATGCGGATGCGCTCGAAGAAGCCTTGCAGCGGAACTGGATACGCGGGTGGGAGCGCCTGAGCAAGGTAATTGACGTGTTTGGCGAGCGCGGGAGCTGGTAGCTCGCCTGCATCCTTACCCAGCTCAGGCGCCGGGAAAACGCATGTCGAGCAGGTCGAGTTCGCGCTCGAGCTTGCGGTGCGTGTCGCCGCCGATGCGGCCCTCCCGTTCCAATCGCATCAGCTCCTCGCGCTCTACACCGCGCAGCTCTGCGGATAGAGCGGTAAACGCGGCCTGTTGGCGGGCAGGGGACGGCTGCTTCTCATCGCTCTCCCCCAGCGCGGTCAACCGTTGCCGGTAGTAGCTCTCGATCCACTCCGTCGCGACATCGGCTTCCTCCTCCGATTGGTGACGCCTCCTTTCCAGCGTCCGGAGTGCCGAGGTCACGAGCTTGCGCCGGGCCCAGCGTTCTTCCTGACGCAAGTGCGGCGACGGCCGGACGTGCAAGCGAAGAATAATCCACGGCAGAGTGAGCCCCTGGCCGGTGAGCGAGACCAGGATCGCAGCAAAGGCGAGAAAGAGAATGCCTGCTCGATGCGGGAAGGGCGCCCCGGCATCGGTTGTCTCCGGCAAGGAGAGTGCCGCGGCCAAGGTGAGCACGCCGCGCATTCCGGCCCATCCAACGATAAAGACCCTACGCCCATCGGCTGGTTCGAGCGTCTGCCCCAGCCAGCGCGCACGCACAAAGCGCGATACCCTGTCCGCAGGGTAGATCCAGAGAAGCCGCAGCAGCAGCACCAGCAGCGATATGAACGCGGCGCCCGCGACCAGCGTCATCCAGTGCAGCGGACGCATGCCGTCGAGCACGGTAGGCAACTGCAACCCGATTAGGATAAACACGATGCCGTTCAGTCCGAACTCGATGGTCTTCCAGACGGCATTTGATTGCAGCCGCGCCTCCGAGGTCAACGCCTGCGAATTCTTTCGCCCGATGTACAAGCCGCAAGTGACCGTCGCGAGCACGCCTGAGGCATGGATGCTCTCGGCCAGCAGGTAGGCGAAGTACGGCGTGGCCATGCTGACGAGCGTTTGCAGCGAGGAGCCCTGGACGGGGCGCTGAAACATAAAGACCACGGCGCCCACAGCGAGACCGGCCGCGATACCCCCGAACGTCAGCAACAGCAGCTCCGCCGCGCCGCCGCTCAGCGTGGGCACCGTACGCGAGGTGACCAGCGCCACGCTGAACTGCAAGGCGAGCAGGCCGGCAGCGTCGTTGACCAGGCTTTCCCCTTCGATGAGGTCGAGTATCTCCTGCGGCAAGCCGACCCGGCGTCCAATCGCGGAGGCGGCGATGGCGTCGGTCGCCGCGACCACCGCGCCCAGCACGGCCCCGGTCGCCAGGTCGAAGCCGGGCAGCAGGATATGCGTTGCAAAGGCGACGCCGGCAACCGTGAACGCGACCGCGCCGAAGGCGAGCAGGAGGATGGAGATCAGGTTGTGCCGAAACTCGCGCCAGGAGGTTTGCAGGGCGGCGCTGTAGAGCAACGGCGGCAAGATCACAAGAAATACGAGCGTGGGATTGAGCGAGACATCGGGAAAGATCGGGACCAGCGAAAGAACGAGGCCGCCGAGCACCATCACAATCGGATACGGCACTTTGAACCGTTGAGCGACCGCGCCGAGCAGCGCCGTAAAGGAGACCAGCAGTAGGAGCAGCAGCTCGGTCGCGTGAATACCGTGAGCAGGCATAGAGTATGTCCAATCTACTTCGCCCGGTCGCCGGTGTCTCCCGGCAAACGCGGGTAAAGTGATGCTATGGCGACCGCCCCGGCTTCGACGTCCGGCTCAGTAAACGGCACAGCGCTCTATCGCAAGATCACGCTGCGGCTGATCCCGTACATGTTTCTGCTCTACATCCTCGCCTACCTCGACCGCGTGAACGTTGGCTATGCCGCCGTGCAGATGAAGGCCGACCTGCACATGAGCGATGCCGTGTACGGCACGGGCGCGGGGCTGTTCTTTATCGGCTCCGCGCTGTTCGATATTCCGAGCAACCTCATCCTGGCGAAGGTAGGCCCGCGACGCTGGATGGCCCGCATCATGATCACCTGGGGCATCGTTGCGGCATCCATGTCGCTGGTGCGCTCGCCGCACGCGTTCTACCTGCTGCGCTTCCTTCTCGGGGTCAGCGAAGCCGGTTTCTTCCCCGGCATGATCCTGTACCTGACCTACTGGTTCCCTTCGCGCGAGCGTGCGCGGTCCGTGTCGCGCTTTATGACGGCGACCGCGATCGCCGGTGTCGTCGGTGGCCCGATTGCGAGCGCGCTGCTTTCGCTGAACGGTTTCGGCGGCCTGCACGGCTGGCAGTGGCTGTTCATCTCCGAAGGTATCCCGACCATGCTCTTCGGCGTCTCCGTGCTGTTTGTCTTGAAGGATCATCCATCCGAGGCGGCCTGGCTGGCACCGTCAGAACGCGAGTGGCTGGAGCAGCAGATCCAGCGCGACCGTGAGGAGCAGGGCTCAGGCGAACACCGAAACTTCACCGACGCGCTCAGATTGCCGGCGCTGTACCTTCTGGCCGGCGTGTTTGTCGCGAGCCAGGTCGGCGTGTATGTCATCAATCTGTGGCTGCCGCTGTTCCTGCACAGTGTCAGCGGGGCGAGCCACTTGAGCGCGTCCGCTCTGGCACGCTGGTCGACCCTGCCCTACTTCGTCACGGCAATCACGATGGTAGGCATTGGCTGGAGCTCCGACCGGTTTCGCGATCGGCGCTTCCACGTCGCGGCCTGCATGCTCTGCTCGGCGGCGGGCTTTGCTGCGGCGGTGCATGCGCACTCCCCTGCCACCGTGCTCGTTGCCTTTACGTTCGCAACCATCGGCGTCTTCAGCATGCAGGGGCCATTCTGGACCTGGCTCACGAGCATGCTCGAAGGCACGGCGGCGGCCGGGGGCATTGCGATCATCACCTGCCTCGGCGGGTTCGGCGCGTTCTTCGGACAGGTCACGATCGGCCGACTAAGCGATCGTTCGCATAGCTACGCAAGCGGTCTGTACACAGTGGCCGGCGTTGCGCTTGCCGGCGGGATCGCTGCGCTTTGCCTGCATAACAAGAAGCGTTCACAGCGCTGATACTAGCGGGACGTCTGTAAACTTCGCAACACAACTGGTGTTGTCCTAGCCACAGAGCTTGACTCCAGCAGCGAGAGCCCTGCTTTGACCTTCTCCACGCCGCCGCCAAAAGCTTTCTACAGCTTCGGCAACTGCGCCGTGTTCCATCCGCCGCCCAGCGCCTTGACCAGCAGTACGCTCGCGTCCAGCCTTCGCCGCATGATGTCGATGTCAGCGCGCTCATTGTTGAGCGCTGCGGTTTGATATGTGATGACCTGCAGGTAGGTATCAACCCCGCCTTCGTAGCGGATGTTGAACAGGTCCAGAGACTGCTCCGCGCTTGCGGTCGTCTCGTGCTGCTGCTGCGATTCGGTCTCGAGAATGCGCAGCGCCGCGAGATTGTCCTCGACCTGCTGGAACGCGGTGAGCGTGGTCTGGCGATAGTTCGCAATGGCCTGGTCGTAGCCCGCGGTAACCGTGTTGACCTCGGCCCGGCGGCGGCCCGCGTCGAATAGTGTCTCCGAGAAAGTTGATCCGACGGCCCAGAAGCGGCTGGGCCAGGTAAGCCAGTTCACCGCGGAAGTGCCGAGAAACCCGCCTTGCAGACTGAGCGAGAGCGTGGGGTAAAACGCCGCGTCCGCGATGCCAATCTGCTCATTGGCTGAGGCCATTCGTCGCTCGCTCGCTGCAATGTCGGGCCGGCGCTCGAGCAACTGCGAGGGCAGCGCGCCGGGGATCTCCGGGATCGACGGCGGCTGAAGGTTGATCGGGTCGGGCCGCAAGGTAAAGACCGCCGGCGGTTGGCCGATCAGCACCGCAATGGCATGCTCGTCGGCGGTACGCTCGATGCCGAGATCGGTTGAGAGCACACGCGCCGCATTGAGCTGCGTGCGCGCCTGGGCCACATCGGACTCGGGCGCGGCACCTCCCTCATAGCGAGCCTCGGTCAGGTCATACGCCCTCTGATAAGCGCCGATCGTATCGGTGACCAGCTTGAGCTGCGCGTCGGTCGCGCGCGCGTCGAAGTAGTCCATCGCGAGCTCGGCATGCAGGCTCAGGCGCGCATTTTCCAGGTCCGCCGATGCGGCCTGGCCTTGCTCGCGCGCGCTGGCGACAATGCGGCGGATGCGGCCCCACAGGTCAACCTCGTAATTCAAATCGAACGGCAGGCTGAAGCTGCCCTCGCCGTTGGTCGCCAGCGCGGAGTTGAAATAGGGCTGGTTTGCCGAGTCGCGCAAGGCGCCAAGCGAAGGGCCGACGCCGATGGTCGGCGCATAGTTCGCCTTGTTGTAGCTGACCTGCGCGCGCGCTGAGCGAAAGTTCGCCTCGGCTGCTTTCAAGGTCTGGTTCGCGCTGTCGATCTGCACTTCGAGCGCGTCTAACTGCGGGTCGCGGTACAGCGTCCACCAGTTGCCCTTCAGCGCGGCATCTTCAGGCGTTCCATAGGTCCAGCCGTCGCCGGGCGTCGGCGTTGCGTGCGGCTGCTCTTTGAAGGCCGGTGCCATCGGCGTCGTGGGCCGGGCGTATTTTGGCCCAACCATGCAGCCGGAGAGCAGCAGCGAGAGTGCCACGACCGCCGCGGGCGCGAGTGAACGCGAACTCATTCCGCGGCCCTCTTATCCTGCCTGTTTGCAGCACCGGCAGGGACTGCCGCCTGCACCTTCACGGAGTCGCCGCTCTCGAGCGAGTCGCTCGGATCAAGCACAATCCGGTCCGACGGCTTGAGCCCTTGCGTAATCTCAACCGAGGCGCCATAGTCGTGGCCGATCCTCACATCGCGCAGCACCACACGGCCGTTTTCAACGACGCCCACCTGCATGCCCTGGCCGCGAAACAGCAGCGTGTTCGACGGCACGCGCAGCGCCTGCGAAGAAGCCGGCAGATCGAGATGGACAAACGCATACGCGCCGGGCAGCAGCTTGCCTGTCGTGTTCTCCACATCCACTTCGACGTTCAACGTGCGAGACAGCGGATCGACCGCGCGCGAGTTGCGCGCCAGCGTGCCGAAAAACCGCTCGTTCGGAAACGCATCGACCGTGATCTCAACACGCGCGCCGTCGTGCACGGCGCTCTGATACACCTCCGGCACAGGCACAAAAATACGCAGGCGGCCGGTTGCGGCGAGATGAAACAGCTCCTTCTGCGTGCTGTTCTGCCCTGCCTCGATCAGCGATCCCGTGTCGACGTTGCGCGCCGTGATCACACCCGCGAACGGCGCGTAGATGCGCTCAAACTGCTGCAGCTCCTGCAGGCGCTTGAGGTTCGCCTGCTGCGCGGACAACGCAGACTGGCTCGCCGCCAGGTTGCTAAATGTCTGGTCGGCCTCCTGCCGGGACACGGCGTTCTTCGCGAGCAAACCACGCCAACGCGTCGCGGTTTCCCCCGCGATCTGCAGATTGGACTGCGCGGTTTTTACATCGGCCTCGGCCTGCATCACCTGCTGGTCGAGCTCCGGCGTTTCGATCAACGCCAGCAGTGCGCCCTTCGCGACATGAGCACCGATATCGGCGTACCAGTGCTCGAGGTAGCCGCTGGTGCGCGCATAAATGGGCGTGTCGACAAAAGCGGTGACGTTCGCCGGCAGCACGACCTGGGCCTGCTGGCCGCCACCGCCGGTCGGCGTGGTCACGTGTATCAGCGGGATCGCGACCGCATCGGTGCTTTGCGTGAGCGCCTGCTCATTTTTCGCGCGCGAACGGATACCGGCAAAGATGAAAGCGCCCAGCAGGATGCAAACCGTCAGACCGACGATCAGTCCGCCGCGGCTGCGGCTTACCGGCGGCGTTGGCGCCGCGTCGCCGCTCACAGCGCCGCGCGGCATGGCCGTGTGCGGCTCCCGGGGCTGCTCCATGTTGGGCTCCCGGGGCTGCTCCATGTTGGGCTCCATGTTTTGCCCCGGCAAAAGCTCCGTGCCGGTATCGCGCATCCCTGCTTCCTCGTCGCGCTTCCCGTGCGAACTTGAATCGTGCATACAGGCGTCCTCTTCTCAGGCGTGCATCGCCGTTCGCGTTTCGGCATCGCGCTTTGCGTTTTTACGCCCATGCAGCAATCCGAAAACAGACGGCACAAACGTGAGCGTGGCGACAGTCGCGAGCAGCAGACCGCCAATCACTGCGCGGCCAAGCGGCGCATTCTGTTCTCCGCCATCGCCCAGGCCCAACGCCATCGGGATCATGCCGATGATCATCGCGAGCGCCGTCATGCACACCGGGCGAAAACGCGTTGCGCCTGCTTCAATCGCGGCGCGCACTGCCTCGCCATGTTCCGCGAGCCGGATCTTCGCGAAGGAGACGACGAGGATCGAGTTCGCCGTCGCGACGCCCATGCACATAATCGCGCCCATCAGCGCCGGCACGCTCAGCGTAGTGTGCGTAAAGAACAGGAACAGCACAATGCCCGCGAGCGCCGCCGGTAGAGCTGTGATGATGATGAACGGGTCCAGCCAGCTTTGAAAGTTCACCACGATGAGCATGTATACGAGCAGGATCGAGAACGCGAGGCCGGCCAGCAGCGCAACGTAGGCGCTCTGCATGGTCTTGAGCTGACCGCGCAGCACCATAAACGTGCCCCGCGGCAGGTGGTGGCTGTTGTGATCGACGATGCGCTGAACATCCTCGCCGACAGCGCCTAGATCGCGCCCCTGCACCGCGCCGTAGATATCGATCGTGCGGCGGATATTGTAGTGCGAAACGATCGCCATCTCGTCCTGCCGCCCGATGTTTGCGACGTCGCCGAGGATCCCGTTCGCCGCGGTCGTTGCCGAGTGGATCGGGATGTTCTGGAGCTCCTGCAAGGACTGCTCGGCGTACTGCGGCGTTTGCGCCACCAGATTGTAGTTCACGTTGTTCTTCGGGTTGAGGTAGAACATCGGTGTTATCTGGAAAGACCCGCTCAGGCTGTTCAGCAGGCTCTGCGCCACGTCGCGCTCGGTAAAGCCGCCCTGCGAAGCCTTGGTGCGATCGATCGCGACGTGCAGCACGGGATAGTTGAGCGGCTGCTGCACACGCACGTCAGTCAGCCCGGGCACCTTGCGCAACTGCGCCAGCATACTGTCCGCAATCGCCTTACTCTTGTACACGTCCGCGCCTTCAATCTGTACATCGATCGGCGAGGGTAAGCCGAAGTTCAGGATCTGCGTCGTGATGTCGGCGGGCAGGAAATAGAACAGGTCGCCCGCGAACCTGGACGGCAATGACACGCGCAGTCGCCGGATGTACTCGGCGGTAGGGTGGTGGTTTTCCTTGAGGCTCACGATAATATCCGCGTCACTCGCGCCCACGAGGCCCGACGTCGCATGCATGGTGTTAAAGCCGCTATACGGCAGGCCGATGTTGTCGAGCACGTTGTCGAGCTCGGCGGCCGGAATGATGCGACGGATCTGATCTTCCACCTGGTCGCATAGCTTCGCGGTCTCCTCGATACGCAGACCGGTGTTGCCCCGTACGTGCAAAATAAACTCGCCCGAGTCGGTGTTCGGGAAGAAGTCGCGCCCCAGAAAGGGAACAAGCAGAAACGCGCAGAGGCAAGCGAGCAAAAACGCGGGAATGAAAACCGTGCGGCGGAACACGAGCCGCGTCAGCAGTGACTGGTACCCGCCGCGAACTCGCTCGAATCCCCGCTCGAACGCCTGCTGAAACTGCACCAGCGGGTTGCGCGAAGGCGCCGGATGATGGATGCGCAGCAGATACATCGCAAGCGTGGGAACGAGTGTGCGCGACAGGATGTAGGAGGCAAGCATCGCGAACACCACCGCCTCGGCCAGCGGCACGAACAGGTAGCGCGAAACGCCGTTCAAAAAGAACATCGGCAGAAACACGATACAGATACACAGCGTGGAAACCAGCGCCGGCACTGCGATCTGCGCCGCGCCGTCCAGGATCGCCGGCCGCAGCTCGTAGCCTTCCTCGATGAAACGCTCGATGTTTTCAATCGTCACCGTCGCGTCATCCACCAGGATGCCGACAGCCAGCGCCAGGCCGCCGAGTGTCATGGTGTTAATCGTCTCGCCGATCAGGCTCAGGATGATGATCGAGGAGAGAATCGAGAGCGGGATCGAGATCGCAATGATCAACGTCGAGCGCCAGGAGCCGAGAAACAGTAGGATCATCAGCCCGGTGAGCGCGGCCGCGATGATGGCCTCGCGGATGACGCCCTGCACCGCGCCGCGCACAAACACAGACTGGTCTGCAAGCGGCGAAATCTTCAGCTGCGGAGGGACCAGCGTCTTGACGCGTGGCAGCATGCCGCGGATACCCGAGACCACGGACAGAGTCGACGAGTCGCCGTTTTTGAGCACGCTGATGAGCACACCTCGGCGCCCATCCTGCCGCACGACGTTGGTCTGGTTCTGGAAGCCGTCGCTGACTGTCGACACATCGCGCACGTAAATCGTACTGCCGTTGACCTGCTTGACCGGGATGTCGGCGATCTCGCTGACCGACTGCGGCGACGCATTGGTCGTCACGTCATACTCACGCGCGCCGATCTTCGCCGTGCCCGAGGGCAAAACCAAATCCTGCAGTTGGAGCGCGTTGAGCAGGTCGAGCGGCGCAACCCCTTTGGCCTGCATCAGCGGCGGTTGCATGTTTACGGTAATCTGGCGCTGCTTTCCTCCGTAGGTCAGCGGGATCACCGCTCCGGGAACCGTGGTGAGCTGCGGCCGGATAAAGTTCGTCGCGTAGTCGTTGAGCTGCGACTCTGACAAGCCCTCGCCCGAGATGCCGAGCTGCAGGATCGGCACGCTCGATGCCGAAAAGTTGATGATCTCAGGCGGCAGCGTTCCCACCGGCAACTGCTTGAGCATGTACTGCGAGCAAGCCGTCACCTGAGCATTCGCCGTGTCAAGGCTCGCGCCGGGCTGCAGGAAGATCTTGACCACGGTTTGCCCGTTGTAGGTGGTCGACTCAATGTGCTCGATGTTGTCGACCAGCGTTGTGAGCGCCTTCTCGTACGGGCTCGTGATGCGTCCCTCAAAGTCCTCCGCCGCAAGACCCGTGTACGCGAAGTTCACCGCGACGACAGGAATGTTGATGTTCGGGAAAATATCCGTCGGCGTACGAAGAATGATGACCGGGCTCAGGATCAGGATCAATAGCGCGAGAATGATGAACGTGTAAGGGCGGTCGAGTGCCAGCTTGACGATCCACATAGGCGCGGCTCCTTCCGTTTCCCTCTTCCATCTCGCGCGGGTAGTTCCCCTAGTTTGCGCTCTCGCAATAACAATTGCCAAACAGTTTATGCAGCAGCACTCGATCGGAAAAACCGATACGCTTGGGGATGGAACTTCGCCACCTTCGCTACTTTTGCGCCGTCGCCGACGCAAACGGGTTTGCCCGGGCGGCCTCCGCGCTGCACATTTCGCAGTCCGCGGTAAGCGAGCAGCTGCGCGGACTGGAGGAGGAAATCGGCGTCCCTTTGTTTGACCGTCGGGAGCACCGCGCGCGGCTCACGCCGCATGGAGAAGTCTTCCTGGCCGAGGCGCGCCGTACCCTGCTCGCGGCACAGGGAGCTGTCGAGGCGGCACAGCGCTCCGCGCGAGGCGAGATCGGCACCCTGACGATAGGTTTTTTCATCGGCGGCACCGACTCGCACTTCCCCGCGCTTATCCGCACCTTCCGCGAGCACTCGCCCGGCGTGCGCGTTTCGCTCGTCGAGATGACGCCGAGCGAGCAGAGCGACGCATTGCTCTCGGGCGCCATCGACATCGGCTTCACCCGTGCGCTTCAGTCTCCGCAACTTGACGATCTGCGGGCCGAGCGCTTCTACGTCGAGCCGCTGGTCGCGGCGCTGCCGGTAGGCCATCCGCTGGCCGGCCAACCGGTCGAGGTGCGCCGGCTCGCGAGCGAGCGGTTCGTGATCGCGCAGCGCGAAACCTCACCGGCGCTGTTCGACAAGGTCATCGCGCTTTGCCGGGCCGCGGGCTTTTCGCCGACGATCGCCGCGACGTCAACCGTCGCGAGCGGCGTGCTGACGCTGGTCGCAGCCGGCGAGGGCGTTGCGATTCTGCCGAGAAACACGCTGAAACTCGCGCCGGCGGATGTCGTGTTTTCGCTCATTCGCGGCCGCAATGCCTGGATTGACTTGGTGGTGGCCTGGAGCGTAAAGCGCGAGGGCCCCCTGCACCGGTCCTTCCTCGCGCTCGCCCGCAAAGCACGCGGCACCAGGCGCGCGCTCATCCGCAGCCCATTATGATGAGAGCAGCCCGTTCAGGAGAGATACCGAGTGACTCAGACGACCTCCCCCCATCCCCGTCCGCAGATGCAGCGCAATACCTGGACCTCGCTCCATGGCGATTGGGAGTTCTCCAAAGGACGAGAGCAGATTTGCACCCTGCCGGAGCAGGTCAAGTGGGAGACCCGCATCCAGGTGCCGTTCAGCCCGGAAACAGAGGCAAGCGGCGTGCACGACACCGGCTTCTACTCCGCGGTATGGTACCGCCGCAACTGGCAGCAGGCGCCCCTTAAGGCGGACGAGCGGCTCTGGCTGCACTTCGAAGCAGTGGACTGGCGCGCGACCGTGTGGTTCAACGGTGGGCAGGTTTGCCTTCACGAGAGCGGCTATACG
>CAXTSA010000056.1:7483-11319 GCA_964246755.1 uncultured Acidobacteriaceae bacterium | reverse complement strand
GCGACCTACTATCGCGGCATCTACAAGTACCTCCACGCGCTCGGGTACACCGTCACCTACGCCGAGCCGGACGCCTTCAACCGCCAGGACAATCGCGATTACGATGCGGTCCCGTACGCCCGCTCCGTTGTGTACCAACCGGGCGAATGGGAGGCTGTTCTGCGCGAGCTTGCGCCCGCTGCCGACCTGCTGGTCAAGCACTCCGGCGTGGGTGTGGACGATGTGGCGCTCGAAGCCTCGCTGCCCGGCTATCGGGCGCGCGGCGCGCTGGCCTGCATCTGGGACGTCGATGCTCCGGCGACGCTGGCTCGCACGGAAGCGGACCCGCACGATCCGTTCCGCGTGGCCCTGCCGCGCTACGATGCCGCGCTGCTGTACGGCGGAGGCCCGGAGGTGGAGGCACGGTATAGAGCGCTGGGTGTGCCGGTGTGTGAGCAGATCTACAACGGGCTGGACCCGGACACGCACCACCCGGTGCCTTCCGACGAGCGCTACGCGGCCGACCTTGTGTTCCTGGGCAATCGCCTGCCCGACCGTGAGCGCCGCGTGGAGGAACTCTTCCTCCGCGCCGCCTCGCTCGCGCCCGAGATGCGTTTTCTACTGGGCGGCGAAGGCTGGGGCGGCAAACCGATGCCACCCAATGTGCGTTGGCTGGGCCATGTGCCTACGGGCGAGCACAACGCGGTCAACTGCTCGGCGCGCATGGTGCTCAACATCAATCGCGACTCGATGGCGGTGGCCGGTTTCTCTCCTCCGACGCGTGTGTTTGAAGTAGCGGGAAGCGGCGCGTGCCTGCTGTGCGACGCATGGCCCGGCGTCGAAACTTTCTTCGTGCCGGGGGAGGAGATCCTCGTCGTGCGCGACGCTGAGGAGATCGTCCGGGCGCTCCGCGGCCACTCCGCCCAGTCCGCCGCACACATCGGCGCCGGGCTAAGGGCGCGGGCGCTCCATGACCACACGTATGCGCAACGGGCCGCGAAGGCGGATCGCCTGCTCCAGCAGCTGTGGGCAGCCAAGGGCCGCGAGCGAGTCCGCGCATGAGCTCGTCAGTCGATTTCCCGATGAGCTCTCCGATGCGAATCAGCATCCTTGGCCTTACCGTCACCTCCGCCTGGGGCAACGGTCACGCGACCACCTACCGCTCGCTCTGCCAGGCGCTCCATGCGCGCGGGCACAGCATCCGCTTTCTTGAGAAGGACGTGCCCTGGTACAGCGAACACCGCGACCTGCCGTCGCCGCGCTTCTGCGAGCTGACGCTCTACAGCGACTGGGACGACGCAGCGGAGTGGCTCGCCCAAACCGCAGCGGAAAGCGACCTGATCATCGTGGGTTCGTACTTTCCCGACGGCATTACCGCTGCCGGCTACCTGTTCGAGCATGCGCGTTGCCCGATCTTCTTTTATGACATCGACACACCTGTCACGGTCGACCGGCTTCGCAGCATAGGCGAAACAGAGGCGATCCGCGCGGCCGATGTGCCCCGCTACGACGCGTACCTGAGCTTTACCGGCGGCCCCATCCTCGATGAGCTGCGGACGCGCTTTGGCGCGCAGCGAGCGCTCCCTCTGTACTGCTCGGTCGACCCGCAGCTGCATCAGCCGGAGCCGGTCGACCGGCGCTTCGCGTGCGCCCTGAGCTATCTTGGCACGTACTCCGCCGATCGCCAGCCCAAGCTCGACGAGTTGCTGGTCGCCTCGGCCAGGGCCCTACCGCAGGAGCGTTTTCTGCTGGCAGGCGCGCAGTACCCTGAGGAGCTCTCGTGGCCGGACAATGTCTGGCGCTTCCCGCACATCCCGCCTGCCGAGCACTCGTCGTTCTACTGCTCGTCACGATTCACGCTCAATCTCACGCGCAGCAGCATGGTCGCCGCGGGCTGGTCGCCGTCGGTGCGTCTGTTTGAGGCCGCGGCTTCGGGCGCCGCAATTATCTCCGACACCTGGCTTGGCCTCGACCAACTGCTCACGCCTGGCAAGGAGATCCTGCTGGCAGCCGGTACCGCCGATGTGCTTCGCATCCTCAACGAAACCACAGAGAGCGAACGGCGAGCCCTTGGACAAGCAGCCCGCGCCCGTGTGCTGCGCGAGCACACGAGCGCCCAGCGAGCCGCGGAGCTTGAGGGAATTGCCGCCAGCATCCCTGCTCAAGGCGCGAAGCGCTGACATGCTTTCCCCTTCCGGCGATCTGGCCCACGCGCGAAGTATGCTGGCCGCGCGCCGGGTCCTCGAGGCACGCTCGTGTTTTGAAGAAGCCGAGCACGCCGGTGCCGACGCGGATGCCTGCGCAGCTGGACGGTGGGAGTGCGCGATGCTTCTGGACTGCTACGAGGATGCGTGGGCGGCGAGTGATGCCATCGACGCGCGGGCTCGCGCGGCCGGCATGCTTGACCCGCAACGGTTCTGGGACGGTGCGCCCGTCTCCGGCAGGCGCGTCATGCTGCGCTGCCTGCATGGTTTCGGCGATGCACTGCAGTTCATCCGCTATGCTCCGCGGATCGGCGAGCAGGCCGCATCGCTCTGCGTGGAAGCTCACCCGGAAATCGTCTCGCTGCTCCGCGCCTGCGCCGGCGTGGACCACGTGATTTCGTGGGGGCCCGATGCGCCGGCCGAGCAGCCGGTCTGGGATGCGCAGGTCGAGATCATGGAGGTGCCGCGCATTTTTCGCGCGACCTTCGCAACGCTGCCGAGGGCTGTCCCGTATCTCGATTTCGCGAAGCTCGCTCCCTCCCCGTCCGCGAACGACAGCACGCGGCAAATGGAGCGACGCCGGAGCCGAGGGCGCGTGCAGGTAGGCATCAGCTGGCGCTCCAGCGAGTGGAACCCTCTACGGTCCTTGCCGCTCGGGCTGCTCACGGCTGCCTTGCGAACGCTTGGTCGGTGCGACTTCTACAGCCTGCAGCAAGGCGGCGCGCGCGACCTCGCGGACGAGCCCGGGACTCCCGTCGAGAACATCGAAGCGGAGTTTGCCGAGCTCGCGGTACGCATGGCGCACCTTGACGTTGTGCTGACGATTGACGGCGTTCTCGCGCATCTTGCCGGCGCGCTCGGGCTGCCTGTTCTGCTGCTGCTGCCCTTTGCGGCGGACTGGCGCTGGGGCCTGCGCGACACGACGCCGTGGTACGCGCACACGCGACTGTTTCGCCAGCCGGCTCCCGGTGAGTGGGCCTCGCCCGTCGCCGGCGCCATCGCCGCGCTGCGGCATCTCACTGGCTCATGAATGCGTCGCGGAAGTACGACTGCATCGTCCTCGGCGCCGGGATCGCGGGCCTGGCTGCCGCGCGCCTGCTCGCCGAGGCTGGCCGAAGTGTGCTGTTGCTGGAGGCGAAGGCGCGCGTGGGCGGCCGCATGCGCACGCACTACGCGCCGGGCTTAGCGCAGCCCATCGAGCTTGGGGCGGAGTTTGTGCACGGGCGTCCGCCGGAGCTGTTGGCGCTGCTTGAAGAAGCGGGCCTGGAGATCTACGAGGCAGAAGGCGAGCAGCTCTGCTTCCTCGACGGCGCTGTGCGGAGTTGCCCGGAAGACGCCGAGGCCTGGTCGCTGCTGGACGGCATGCAGGCCACCGCGGACGGAACCGGGGATATGAGCTTCGACGCCTATCTTGCGCGGTCCGATGCATCGGCGGAAGCGAAGAGCCGCATCCGCAGCTATGTTGAGGGCTTCAATGCCGCGGATGCTGGAGAGATCGGCATCCTGGGGCTCGCGCGTCAGCAGGCCGCTGAAGACGCGATCGAGGGGGACCGCGCCGCTCGCGTAGTGCGCGGGTACGCGGCGCTTGCGGAGTTTGTGCGCGACCGAGCCGTCGGCGCGGGCGCGCCGCTGCTGCTCGGCCCGCCTGTAGCG
>CAXTSA010000056.1:4413-7473 GCA_964246755.1 uncultured Acidobacteriaceae bacterium | reverse complement strand
GGGGGGGGCCGGCGTGGGTGGGTTTGGGGGGGGTTCGGGGGGTTTGGGGTTTTTGGGGCGGGCCGGTGCGGTGGGCGTGCGGGCGACGCTGCTGCTCGGCACGCCTGTAGAGCAGGTCGAGTGGGCGCGCAGCCGATGCGCGGTGCAAGCCTGTGGCGGGCAGCGGTGGAGCGCGAATCAGGTGGTGTGTGCGCTGCCGCTGGGTGTGCTGCAGTCCTCCGCCGTAACCTTCAGACCTGAGCCGCAGGCGGCGGTTCTCGCCGCCGAAAGCCTCAGAGCAGGCATGGTCCAGCGGATGGTTCTCCAGTTCCGCTCGCGGCTGTGGGCGCGCGAGCACGAGCAGATGCACTTCCTGTTTGCGCAGGGACAACATCCGCCGACGTACTGGACAACTGCGCTGAGGCCGAGCCCGCTGCTCACATGCTGGGGGGGCGGCCCTCGCGCACTCGAAACGCCGGGCAAGCAAGCACTGACGAGTGCGGCGCTTGGCTCGCTCGGCCGGATCTTCGGCTGCGATCTCTCGCACGAACTGGCCGCGGCCCACATGCACGACTGGCAGGCCGACCCGTACTCGCAGGGCGCTTACAGCTACGCCCCGGCCGGCGCCGCCGATGCTGCAGGCCTGCTCGCGCAGCCAGTGGAAGGCACTCTCTTCTTCGCAGGCGAGCATACAGACACCACCGGCCACCCGGGTACCGTGCATGGCGCTTTGCGTTCCGGCTTTCGCGCCGCGCGTCAGGCGCTCGCCTTTTCGTAGCAGTGGACCCGCCTCGCCTGTCCGGGTGAGGCCAGCGGGTGCGTTGCTGGGCCACTAGCGCGCGCAAAGAGTAGTTTTCTCTCCTTCACGCCGGCGGCATCTCAGTACATGTAACTCCCGGATCTTGCCTGGATGTCTCGCAAACGTAAATCAGAAAAGGACAGGTATCGCATGGTACAAGACGACGTAAAGACCCAGCTGGATGCGCGTACGCGCCTGGGCGTCGCGCAGAACGCACCTCAAAGCAGCGCACAACGAGCCGCTCGCAGCCCGCTGGTGTACGCCGCGGCTGTTTCCGCGGTCTATTTGCTGCGCAGGCAGATCTTCAGCTCCGGAATGCTTTTCTTTGCCGCGGGTTTCTATGCCGCAAAGCAGGCGAAGACCAGCCGCATCACCAATCCTCTGCAGGGTCTCGTTCAAGAGCAGGCGACCTTCACAATCAACAAGCCCGCGGAAGAGCTTTATCAGATGTGGCTTGATATAGAGCAGGCGCCGAAGTTCCAGGAGTCAATCCGCAGCGTCACGCGTACCGGCGACAACACCTCGCACTGGATCATGGACCTGCCGGGCGGCCAGACGTTGGAATGGGACTCCGAGTTGACGGCGCAGGAACCCGGCAAGCGGCTCGCCTGGCGCACCATCGGCGACCCGACGGTTCCATCCGCGGGCCAGGTGGTGTTTGAGCCTGCCGTCAGCGGCCGCGGTACCGTGGTCCGCGTTAACCAGGAATTTCTGCTGCCCGGCGGCAAGCTGGCCGCGGCGATGGGCGGTCTGTTCTCGCGCACGCCCGGTGGGTTCGTGCGTGAAAACCTGCGCCACTTCAAACAGCTGGCGGAGGCTGGGGAGATTGCCACCACGCGCGGCCAGTCGCACGGCACCCGTGGCGCGGCAACAGGCCTGCAGCAAGCCGCTACCGGGGATCGCGAGCAGCAGACCACCGTGCCCGAGACTGGTGGTATTGAACATAACGTTGCACACGAGGAGGTGGCATAGTGAAGGCTCTCTGCTGGATGGGTAAAGAAAAGCTTGAAGTACAGAACGTACCCGACCCGAAGATACTGAACCCGCATGACGCGATCATCAAGATCACCCGCACGGCTATCTGCGGCTCCGACCTCCACTTATACGATGGTTACATTCCAACCATGCAGCCGGGCGATATCATCGGCCATGAGTTTATGGGCATCGTTGAAGAAGTCGGCAAGGAAGTCAAAAAGGTCAAGCGTGGCGACCGCGTCGTGGTGCCATTTACTATTGCCTGCGGTAACTGCTTCTTCTGCCAGAGTACGCTCTACAGCCTATGCGATAACTCGAATCCAAATGCTGCGTTGGCTGAGACCATGTACGGCTACTCCGGCTCTTCGCTCTACGGCTACTCGCACATTTACGGTGGCTATGCCGGCGGTCAGGCGCAGTACGCGCGCGTGCCGTTCGCGGATGTAGGGCCGCTGGTAATCAACAACGACCTGCCCGATGAAAAGCTGCTGTTCCTCACCGACATTTTCCCGACCGGGTACATGGGCGCGGAGAATGCCGATATCAAAGAGGGCGACACAGTCGCAATCTGGGGCGCCGGTCCGGTCGGCGTGTTTGCCGCGGCAAGCGCCTTCATGCTCGGCGCCAAGCGCGTTATTTCGATCGACCGCTTCCCCGAGCGGCTTGCGCTGGCCAAGCAGGTCGGCGCGGAAACGCTCGACTACTCGAAGCACGATGTGCTCGAGAGCCTGCGGGAGCTCACCGGCGGCAGCGGCCCGGACGGCGCGATTGACGCGGTCGGGCTGGAAGCGCACGGGACGGGCCTTGGCGGGGTGTACGACAAGACCAAGCAGACGCTCAAGCTCTCCTTTGACCGGCCCACGGTGCTGCGGCAGGCAATCCAGGCGGTGCGCAAAGGGGGCACGGTTTCCTTTCCGGGCGTGTACGGCGGGTTGCTCGACAAGATCCCGTTCGGCGCCGCGTTCGGCAAAGGCCTCACCATGAAAATGGGGCAGACGCACATGCAGCGCTACCTGCAGCCGCTGCTTAGCCGCATCGAAAAGGGCGAGCTTGATCCCAGCTTCATCATCTCGCACCGTATCGGGATTGAAGAGATTCCCGAGGCTTTTCGTATCTTCCGCGACAAGACGTATGGCTGCACCAAGGTGGTCATCGATCCGTGGGTCGAGGGTGGGCGTACGGGCGGACTGGTGCCTAAAAATGCCGTCGCGGCCGCAGCCTGAAGCGGCATTGCTTGCATGCAGAAAGGCCCTCGACGAGGGCCTTTCCTTTTGACTTGGAAGTCGCTACTTCTCGTTCCAAAGGTC
>CAXTSA010000056.1:0-4401 GCA_964246755.1 uncultured Acidobacteriaceae bacterium | reverse complement strand
GTGAGCGAGCGAACGTCTTTTTGCATTGCAGTTTTCCCGGGCAGCGGTTCTCGCCGGCTCGGGCCAGGTGCCGGCAGCGTCCGATTGACTACAGACAGCACAAAGCCAGTGAGGGCCGGCGCCAAAGGAGCCAGCCGCGCCAGCAGTGCCGCCTGCGGGGTGATACTCAGCTCGGTCTCCCCCGTCTCTGTCGCGCGCAAAACGCGGTCCGCCGCCGCGTACGCATTGCGTGAGACCCCGGGCAGCGAGTCCGAAAGATTGAACCAACGAAACTCCTCCGCGCGTTTGCCCACCACCTTTGCATTTCGCGGCGAACCTGTGCGTAGCAGCCCCGGGGTCACGGTCGTCACGCGGACGCCCTTGGCGCGTACCTCCGCGTGCAGCCCTTCAGAGAAGCCGACCGCCGCGAACTTGCTCCCGGAGTACGGCAGCAGGTGCGGCACCGCGACCTTGCCGCCGATCGAGGCGATGTTCACGATGGCGCCACTGCCGCGGGCAAGCATGCCAGGCAGCACGGCGAGCGAGGCGTGCACCATGCTGAAGTAGTTGCTGCGGATCGCGTCTTCAAAGGCTTCGAGCGGCTGCGACTCGACCGGTCCCACGGAGATGACGCCGGCATTATTGACGAGCACATCGAGCTCGCCCCAGTGCTCCTCAATGTGCCGCACCAGGTCCAGCACCTGTGCGTTGTCTCGCAGATCGCAGGGCAGCGTGAGCAGATCGTCCTTGTGCGCCGCGCCCTGGTCCAGCAGCAGGTTGCGCGCACGGCCGAGTTCGATTTCATCGCGCGCCGTCAGCACCACCCGCGCGCCGGCGCGGGCAAAGCGCTCCGCCAGAGCCAGCCCAAAACCGCGGGAGGACCCGGTTACCAGAACCACCTTGCTGCGTACCGGGAAGCGCCGCCACGTTCGCAGCACCGCCTCAGCCGCGACGAGCGCACCGGCCGTCACGGCAACTCCTGTTGTTGTCTTCGTCCATCGCATACCTGCTTCGATGCGAGCGCGCCGCCCGAGAAGCTGTTGCCAAGGGCGAAGACGCAGGCTTATTGTTTTCGAGGGTTAGCCAAAGGAGCCCTACGCGCGTGCCAAGCATCTCCCTCTGTCGAGTTCTTCTCCATGTCGCCGTCGTCGCGGCGCCCGTTCCCGCGCTGTTCGCGCAAACTCCCGGTGGACCCTCGGATGCTGCACTGGCCGGCACGCCGCCGATGGGCTGGAATAGCTGGAACCACTTCGCGGAAAGGGTTACGGATGCCGACGTGCGCGCGGCGGCCGATGCGCTGGTCTCCACCGGTATGCGCGACGCCGGCTACGTGTACGTCAATATCGACGACACCTGGCAGGGCCAGCGCGACCATCACGGCGTGCTCCAGCCGAACAGCAAATTCCCTGACATGAAGGCGCTGGCTGACTATGTCCACTCGAAAGGGCTGAAGATCGGCATTTACTCCTCGCCCGGGCCATACACCTGCGCCCACTACGCCGGCAGCTACAAACACGAGAAGAAAGACGCCGCGACCTACGCGAAGTGGGGCATCGATTACCTGAAGTACGACATGTGCTCCTACGGCAACATGATGGACAAGAAGTACGGCAAACCCTCGGCCGCCAACGCCGCCGAGCGCCTGGCCGCCGATCAGGCGGTGTACGAGAAAATGCACAAGGCCCTGGTCTCCACGGGGCGCCCCATCGTGCTTTCCATGTGCCAGTACGGGTGGGATGACGTGTGGAAATGGGGCGCGACGGTGGGCGGCAGTTCCTGGCGTACCACGGGCGACATCAACGACACATACAAGCGTATGGCCGAGATCGGCTTCGGCCAGGCCGGGCTGGCGAAGTACGCGGGTCGGGACGGAAGCTCTGGCCACTGGAACGACCCCGACATGCTGGAGGTGGGCAACGGCGGCATGACGGAGGACGAGTACAGGACGCATATGAGCCTGTGGGCGCTGCTGGCCGCTCCGCTGCTGGCCGGCAACGACCTGAGCCGGATGACGCCCGCGACCCTCGCAATGTTGACAAACCGGAACGTGATCGCGATTGATCAGGACTCACTGGGCCGGCAGGGGGACCGGCTTTCTCAGGAGGGGACCGAGGAGATCTGGTCGCGCCCGCTCTCCGGGGGAGCTATGGCGGTCGGGCTGTTCAATCGCAGCCCGGACGCGCAGCAGATGACGCTTTCGCTCCCGGCAACGAACATGGGCCCCGATGCGAAGCTGCACGATGTGTGGGCCGACCAGGACGTCTCAGCCACCGGCGGCAGCTACACAACCTCCGTACCCGGCCACGGGGTCGTGCTGCTCCGGGTATCGCCGTAGGGGAGAGCCTCGAAAATCTGGTATTGCTTTGTCTCGCAGCACAGATGCATGCCTTCGAGCGCGGCTACCTGGTCGCCGCACTTCGGCCATAGCAGGATCACAAGCACGTGACAGGGATGCAGCTTTCGCGCGGCGTCAAGATTGCTGAGAACGTGCTGCATGGTTGAGGAGCCGAAGGGGTTAAAGAGATAAAGAACGAGGTTGCCTTCGGGAAATATGAAATCCTTCGCGTTTCCATGGATAGACAGGATCTGCGTGGAGCTTCGCCCCGAAGTCCGCGGCCAAAAACGGAAGCTGCGGATGTTTTTATGGGATTGCTCATACAGAACAGGTGTGAGTTCCACTCCGATGATCTGCCGAAAAGCGAGCTCGGCCGCTACAAATAACGAGCGGCCCTTTCCGCAGCCTAGATCGACGTAGCTGAAGCTGGAGACGTCTCCCACCGGCATATCACGTAGAGCCTTGCGGATGTGCGCAGGTCTGGCGGGCATGTAGTACTCGCTGTCGGGATGCTGTTCAGCAGCGATGCCGGCGGCCAGCAGGGATACGTCGCCTGACGTGCGAACGTTCCGTGAACGGTCGAACCACTGGTCTTCAAAGAACTCAGCCAAGACTCTGAAGATTTGTTGGACATGATCCTTGACGTTCAACCCCTGCCTCCTTGCGTAGCTTACCGTTGAACTCTTCGCGCAAGGGTTATGACGTCGGGACGCGAAGTGGAGTAACCCCGATTGACACCACGGTACCTGCAACGTTTGTACGCTTGACTGCACGTAGCCCCGTCAGACGAGTAGAATGAAGGCCGGACTTCCCGAACGCATCTCTCGAGGGACAAGTCCCCTTTTAGCCATGAGCGCAACCCACCTGGAACCCGCGCAACTCTCCTCCGCCTCCACTCGCGATCTCGTTCAGCCACTGGTCTGGGACACCTTCCGGCGCTGGGGCTATCTCCAATCAACGCTGGACCCGCTTGGCCAGGAACTCCAAGCTCTGCCGCTGCCGGAAGACCTGCCGGCCGGCGCGCGGGAGGAGGATGTTGCCGCCGCGAAGAAGGTTTACTGCGGCACGGTCGGCGCCGAGTTCATGCACATCCCGGACCGCGAGCGCCGCGAGTGGATCGCCGCCCGGCTCGAGAAGACCCCGCGCAAGCTGTCTGCCGCCGAGCAGCGAGGCGTGCTCTCGCAGCTCATCCACGCGGATCTGTTTGAGCAGGTCATCCAATCGCGCTATTTGGGGACCAAGCGGTTTTCGCTCGAAGGTGTGACCGCGCTGATCCCGTTTCTCGATGAAGCGTTCCAGCGCTCCGCCGAGCTGGGCGCGGTCAAGGTGATGATGGGCATGAGTCACCGCGGCCGCCTCAGCGTCATGGTCAATACGTTTCGCAAGGCCGCTGCCGATATTTTTTCCAAGTTCGAGGACGTGAACCCACGCTCGTTTTTAGGCGGCGGCGACGTGAAATATCACGTAGGCGCGACGGGCGAGTACCCCACTCGCTCCGGAACCAAACTTGCCCTGCATCTTGTGTCGAACCCGAGTCACCTTGAAGCCGTGGATCCGGTGGCGATGGGCCGCGCACGGGCCAAGCAGGCCCGCATCGGCGCCGACGGCGCCCGGCAGGTGCTGCCGCTGGTCGTCCATGGCGACGCGGCGTTTGCCGGGCAGGGTATGACCGCGGAGACGCTGAACCTCAGCAACATCCCCGGCTACACCGTCGGCGGAACCGTCCACGTACTGGTCAATAATCTCATCGGCTTCACCGCGGAGCCGGGCGAGGCCAGCTCTTCGCGCTACGCCTCCGACGCCGCCAAGCGCCTGCCCATCCCCGTGTTTCATGTCAACGCTGAAGACCCCGATGCGGTGCTGCGCATCGCCACGCTTGCCGTCGATTACCGCTACAAGTTCGGCTCCGATGTGGTCGTCGACCTGATCGGCTACCGGCGGCACGGCCACTCCGAGGTCGACGACCCAACCATTACCCAACCGCTGCGCTACGCCCGCATCAAGGCTCACGCGCCTCTTTCGGAGATCTATGCGAAGCGCATCGGCGTCGATGCAGCCGAGGAGATCCACTCCGTGCAAGCGGAGCT
>CAXTSA010000055.1:0-10000 GCA_964246755.1 uncultured Acidobacteriaceae bacterium | reverse complement strand
ACGAAACGTCAAGCCGAAACGCTGGAGTCGCTTTCGCTCAATAGGGGCGCGAGTTAGGTCTGAACTCGACCGCTGCGCCTCGAGTAAGTCGAATGCCAAAAAGCAGAAGAACGTATCACTGACTTTGTTCTTTCTCCTACTCGTCTGTGGCGGAAAGCAGACGATGTTGGTGCGTCGCACGTAAGCGTTGCGAAAGATGGATGCAGATTGCTTGTTCCGGCGCCCGGCCTAGATAGTACCTGAGCCCGCCTGTAGCGACCCGCTACGAGTACAGTGTATTTACTGCACAGCAGTGCCACCTCATCGGTCAATCCGCGACGTCAGAAGGAGAGTTACCTTGCCGCACCAGGGTGTATTGGCACAGGTGCTGCATTCCGCAGCCCTTTTCGCCGCGCTAGCCGGCGCAAACCACTCAAGTCAACTACCGTCGGGTACTCAAAACGACAAGTTAGAACAGTGCAGTGATGTCACTCTCCATGCGGCTTATCTCGCCGAGGAGAGACGCGGGCAGGGTTCCGGTTTCTTTCTTCAGATACAAAATAAGCGCAACCGCGTCATAGCAGTGCCGGATCCTGTTCCCCTGAGTGTGCACTGGTATGCGGCTAAGGCGGGACAGTGGCTATGGCGTTCATCGAGCGGATCCGGCGGCAGCCTTGTGAATGCTCGGCGCGAGAGAGGGCCTCTTTTCGCGGCCCGCGCCCCCCGGCAGGCGGCCGAACCCGTGCTCCGTACCATTGCTGCAGGCTCTACGTATAGCTGGACTATTTTCTCTAGTCAGGCGCCGGCATTGCAATACCACCCGGGCTGTGAAAGGTGCAACTACCAAGGAGAGGAACAGTTTCGCGCGGTTCTTGCCTATGCCTACCTGCCCGCTTCTGACCAGGAGGCGAGCAGTTTACTGAACTGCGGACTTCGAAGTAATCCGGTGGTCATGCCTCCTCTCACTGATCCGAAGAAACCTCACAACTCACCGATGGAGAGCGGGTTTCCATAGAGGTAGGAGGAGACACACCATGCAATTTCCATTTCGAACGATCGCCTTCAGCAGTGCGCTATGCCTGGGTTTAGCATCCAGCTCCGCTCTGTTCGCCCAAAACAGCACGATGAACTCTCCGCAAAACACCCAGTCGGCGGAAAACGGGGGCATGCATCACGGTCCCATGTCACCGGATCAAGAACTCGCGCATTTAACGAAAAAGTTAAATCTCACAAGCGATCAGCAGACCCAGATCAAACCCATCCTCGAGAATCGTCACGATCAGATGATGCAAATGCGCGGGGATACCAGTTTGTCCCGTCCGGACAAGATGGCGAAAATGAAATCGCTTGATGATGATTCCAACACAAAACTCGAAGCGGTGTTAAACGATCAGCAGAAACCCAAGTACGAAAAGATGATTGCGAACCGAAAAGAGCACATGCAGGAGAGACGGGCGAATCGCGGCGATGACGGAGCGCAAGCACCCTCTTCGACTACAAGCGGACAGCCGCAGTAAACCACCATCCAGGGGATGCATGAACGCCATGGGAGGGGAACCAGTCCCCTCCCATGACGCATTCGATTGCATCTCTTCTATTCTCCTGCAGCTTAGGGTTTAACTGCCGGGGCGCCGTCTTGTTGCTCCGCTGACGAGTGAAAACGACGGTACTGGTCATCCGTGATTTGCACCTGGACGTGATATCCCAGGAACACAGCAGCGCGGGCTTCGATGTGGACCGTAGCGCTCGTAGGCAGCCATACTTCGTTGTTCACGATTTTCTGGTCAAACGTAAAACTCGATCCTTGGGATAGGGAGACAAGCCCAAGCTCCAGACGGAAGGGGCTATCGAGTGTCGCTTGGACGCGTCGTACCTGACGATCGTGTTCATCAATCCAAAGTGTGCCTGAAAGGTGCTTCGAAGCGTCTTCAGCGATTCCGTGCGTCTGCACTTTCGGGTCGCCCGCGAAATCCAGCGCGATCATCGGCCGGTTGTCCATCGTGATGCGGCGTTCGTTGGCGAGGTGTTCAATCGTTAACAGCCTGCCTACGCTCACCTGGTGACGCGCATTCAAGGGGTCGCCCGGAGGAGTCTGTTCCGCCTGCTCTACCTTGTGCTTCATGTGTTCCGTTTCTTTCGCTTCCTCGTCCCCGCTAAGCGCAGCACCGTCTTTGCGAACCAGCCGCTGTATCGGATGCCCGTTTACGAAGAACACGTTATACTCGCGCTTTTCCTCTTTCTTGACCGCGCCATGTTTGTCCAGCTGATGGATCGTCTGCAGCTCGCGAAACGTGTAACTCTCACGAGTTTTGTCCAGCGTTTGCTGATTCACCTGCACGTCATGGATCAGGGAGGGGATGCTTGGGAGCGCCTGAGCATACGCGAACATGCTTGGAGCAAGGATGAGCGGCAGAATCAGGAAACGAACGGGCATATGGCAAGAGTTTCACACGTATTGCCCAATTGGGGACAGTCGTTCTAAATCCGTCGCAAAACAGGCGTCCATGCGCTATGATGCCTCGGAACGCTTGCACAATTTATGATTCTGACACTCTTCTCTTTTGGGCTTTCCTGGGCTATTCTTGCCTTCACTTTTTTCGGTCTGGCCAGCATTTTGCCCGGCTTTCACAGTGCCTATATCCAGTCCACTTTTACGGTCGGCTTCGCCATCGGCTTTATCGACGCGCTGATCGTGAAGGCCGCGCGCGTTATGGCTTTCGAAGTACCCGCGGGGCTGTTATACCTGCTCATCCTGGGCGCGAATTTTCTGATGATCGAGGCCACCAGCAACTCGCAAATCGGTTACTACGTCATGGGTCGCAAGGACCCACTGATCGCTGCCACCGTTATGGCAGTGGTGGCGTTTCTCACGGAATTTGTGAAGGAAAAGTTTCGCGCTGATGTGCGCTGACCGCCACCCAGGGCGCAGAGTCTTTGTGGAGTGAAACCACCAAAAGAGACACTGCGCCGTCTCGCGCAAACTGGCTGATCTTACTTACCGCTCAGCTTTTGCGTTGCAATTTGGCCTGCGGCTGTTGTCTTATCGCTGTCCTTGACCCTGGCGTAGAGTTCGCGCGCATTCTGCGGATTGGTCGTTTCCTCAGAGGCGGCCAGAGCAAGCCGAGCCGCATTAGCAGATACTGTCGCCGCCGGGTGATCAATAACACTGCGGTAAAGCTCCCCGGCGCGAGCAGGCTGTCCGGAATTGTTATACAAACTGGCCAGCGCCATATTTGCGAGAGCAGTAAGGCCGGCATCATGCCCGTCCGCGACGCTTTTCAGGTCAGCCTCGGCGCTCTTGGTGTCGCCCAAATCTTCAGACGTCAATCCGGCAAAATAGCGAGCGTTCGCACCGGCTCGAAATAAGCCGTACTTCGCTGCGACATCGCGAAACAACGGGTTCGCATCCTTTGCGCGCGCGGCTGAGGATGGATAGGATTTCACATTGGGGATCGGTGGCTGTCCGGCCTGCTGGATCGGCGCGTCGTAAACATCCATGGCGTTGCTGAAAGCAGCTTGTGCCTTCTGGGATTGATTGCTGGCCCAGATCGCGACCGCGAGCACAACCAAGATAGCGGCGACCGCGATCACGGAGAGACGGATCGCTAAGGGTCTGTTCTGTTCAAGCCAAGATGGTGTCGCAGATCCGACACGCGCAAAGCTGCTGGCACTACCGGAAGGTTTTATCTGGCTATCCACGAAGTATTCTCTTGCGCCTTGATGGGAGAGGATCAGCAATCACTCTACGGAGAACCGTGAAAGGATCGCTTCCAAACCAGTCTAGCAGTGGGGCCTAGCTCTAGTAAAAGGTGAGAAATGCTGCGCCAGAAAACCCGGTCGGCTGCCCATGCAAGCTAGACCCCGCAGCTGACCTTCGGGGGTTGCGCAAGGCTGTGACATACAGCCTTGCCCCTGCCTTGCGCTCAGGCGGCGCGGACGGGATTCACGATCTCGCCATTTTCTATCTTTTCCTGGCACGCGATGCAGTGCGGCGTCCACGGCACTGCTTCCAGGCGCTTTTCCCCGATGGCATTACCGCATTGCAGGCACTCTCCAAAGGTACCTTCGTCGATGCGGTCCAGTGCGGAACGGACTTCGGCTAGTTGGCTATGGCCCTGGGTTCCCTGCAGGAAGAGCAGCTCCTTTTGATAGGACTGCACAGCATGATCGGCTGCATCCTGGAGGTCGTCGGTGCTGCTCTGACGGCCTTCCTTCACGGCGGAGATCATGGTGCGTTCAAGCAGCGCCTGCTGGGCTCGCAGCTTGTCTTCAAAACGTTGAAGTGATTCTGGGGAACGGGTTGTCACGTGTCTTCTCCTGGAAACTTGAGTGGCTTGGACGTCGGTTGCTAGTTGGACGCAGCTTCGACCGAAAAATATGTTCGCCTTCTTATCAATCTTTTCAGCGGCGAGCATTCCACTTGCCGGGCGGCGGTTTCGAACGTAGGCTAACTGCATGTATGACGACTTTCACGTTCCCGACCACTGGACAGGCGAAGACCTCCACTGTCGCTGGAAGGCTATCGTTGTAGCGATCGCGACGCGCCATGCCGATGCAGTCGATGTACGCTTTGATGTCAACGGGCGCCCCGTGTGGATCGCTATGCCATACGACGCGTGGGTCGAGCAGAAGCGCCGCACCGGGCATGTGATTACAGATCAGTTAGCGGCGCAGATCGCGGGCCGCTACCTCAAGGAATCCGTCGAAAACGGCTCGGATAACGGCCGTGAGATGTACACGATGGGCGTCGATGAAGTGCTTACGCATCTGGACGCGGTGCTCAAGGAAGCGGGCAATACGGACAAGCTCCCTGCGCTGCCTCGCACCGGCGATGCTGTGCCGATGACCTACTGGGGAGAGCTCTCGCCAGGCGTTCGCTGATCCGGTCCTCCGATCTACCGCAACGCGAGCGTCTGCTGCACGCCTTCAACGTAGGACGTCTTCCGCAGGCCACCTAGCAGGACCGCCAGCCTCGCATCCTCCATCAAAAGCGGCTGGTCCAAAAGGTACTGCATCTCGCCGAGTTCGCGGATATACGGGTTCATCGCGCGCACAACCCGCATCATCAGCTTGCCAGGCACATTGTACTTCGCCGGTTTCCCCTCGGTAGCAAACACGAGTTCCGCCATCTCTCGGATGGTCGTCACGCCAAAGCCTCCCAGGTTCCAGGCCTGCGAGACGGTTCCTGCCCAAGCCGCGTCTGTATCGATCAACTGTGCGATCGTCGCCGCGGCGTCGGGCGTAAACACAAACTCGTGCGGCTGGTCGATCGGACCTAGTACCTGCGCTTCAGTTCCTTTTTTAGCGGCCTGGAACAGACTCCAGAGATGGCTCGCTTCAATGCGCGGTCCATACAGGTCGGCCATGCGCAGCACGCCGGTGGCAAACACCCCCGGAGCATGCGCGGCGAGCACGAGGTTTTCCTGCTCGCGCCGAATCCGCCCCTTCTCCGTTTGCGGGTCGCGCGGATGCTCCTCGCTTACGCGCGCAGCCTGCGCTGCCCCGTAGCTCCAGTTGGAGCTCACCAGCAAAAATCGCCCGACGCCGGCCTTCCGCGCGGCTCGGAGCGTCTTCTCGATCAGCGGAATATGGTCCTTGAATTTCCAGAGCGCGGCGCCCACCAGGTACACCACAGTGCCCGCGCCCGCACAGGCCTGCTCAAAGGCATCCGCGTCCTCAGGATCCCACTGCAGGTGTTCGCACAGAGGATCCCCGTGAAAGCGAACCTGCAGGGCCAGCAGAGAACGCCCGACAACGCGGTAGGGAACGCCTCGCTCGCCGAGCAGGGGACCAAGCCCTCTGCCAATGGCGCCGTTCGCGCCAAGGATCGCCACTTTGCCTCGAATGCCCATAGCCCTTTACGCTAACCGCAGACTCCTTCAGCAGCAAGCGGCTCCTGAACGGCTGCCTTGATCGAACGCACAGGGCTGCGAGCTCCAGCGCGAGACAAAGGGAAGTGACCGATGTTTGCCCGACGATTGCTCATCGCACGTGTGAAAGAGGGGGCCATGGGAGGCGAGCCAGTGCCTTTAGCCTGGCTCGACAGCTTCGCCATGCGCAACTTCACAAACGAGGCGGTTTTCGACGACACGCTGCCGGCAGCAGATGGCATGCTCGAAGCAGGCTACCGGGTTCCCGTCCCGGCTCTGCTCACGGCCATGGAATCCTGGTTTCGGCGCAAGGGCTGGCTCCTGCCGCGTGAAACCCTGTCGATCTCAGAGCGAACGGATGCGGAAGTCAGGAGCTAGGAACGGGAGCACGCAGAATAGCGGAGAACACAGCCCGCATCTCACTCAAGCAAGGATCGTCAGCAAGACGCGCCTGACCGCGGATGAAGACAGGGGAATGAAGCATGCAGCTCAAATCACTCCGTCGATTGCTCATCGACGAACTGCAGGAACTCTACGTATCGGAAACGATGATCGAGGACGCGCTCGGGCGCATGGAGAGCGGCGCGGACGCGAAGGAGCTCAAAGACGCATTCCGCAAGCATGCGACCGATACCAAAACGCAGGTACAGCGGCTCGAATCGATCTTCGAGAAGCTGGAGGCGAGCCCACGCGGAGGCCGCGGCATCAGCATGAAAGCGTTGCTGCGCGAAAGCGAAGACCGTATGGGCGACGGCGGCGACCCGCCTGTTGTCGATGCGAGCCTGATTGCGGCGGCCCGGCGTGTGGAGCACTGGGAGATCGCCTCCTACAGCTCGGCGCATATTTTCGCCGAATGCCTGAAATTGTCGGACGTCGCCCAGATGCTGGACCAAACGCTACAGGAAGAGAAGAACGCCGATGCGCGGCTCGTGGAGCTCGCAAAACAGATCAATATCCTGGGCGATGATGAGGCTTGATCGGCAAACCTTTGGGAAGCTTCGACATCCGACAAGGGGCATGGCAGCGGCTAACTTCACGAACGCGCTCTGCAAGGGAGAACGCAAATGTTTCTGATCATCGGCATCGTTTTACTTGTGGCTTGGGTCAGCAGTTTCTTTGTGTTTCATGTTTCGGGCTTTCTGATTCACCTGCTCCTGATCTTCGCGGTGATCTCCTTCATCCTTCATTTCGTTCGCGCGTCGCGAGCGTAGGCAGGGATCTCCCGCAAACGATAGGCCGCACCATTTCCGGATGCGGCCTCATCCGCTTCAAGATGATCGCTTACTCGCTGTAGTGGAGCAAGCTAAAAACATCGTACTCCGGGAAGCGGCCGCGGCCCTTGAGGAAGTCCAGCTCCACCGCGAAGGCCAGCCCCGCGACTTTGCCCCCCAGCTGATTTACCAGTTGCAGCGTGGCCTCCATGGTGCCTCCGGTAGCCAGCAGGTCATCGACCAGCAGCACACGCTGCCCCGGCGCGATGGCGTCCTTGTGAATTTCCAGCGAGTCAGAGCCATACTCCAGGTCGTAGTTCACCCGGAGGACTTCCGCGGGCAACTTCTTCGGTTTGCGCACGGGCACGAAGCCCGCGTTGAGACGATAGGCAAGCGCCGGCCCAAAGATAAATCCGCGCGCCTCGATGCCGAGCACCAGGTCGATATCTTCGGCGATGTAATGCGACGCGAGACCGTCGATCAGCTCGGCATACCCTTTCCTGTCTTTCAGCAGCGTGGTCACGTCGTAAAACAGAATTCCGGGCTTTGGAAAGTCCGGGACAGTGCGCACCAGGCTCTTCAGATAGTTGCTGTTCACATTGCTTTCCGAAAGCACTTCCGGACGTTGATTCGGCATCGATTACCAGGCTCCTTCAATGGTGAATGCTCCCAGCGCATCGGCTTCGCCGGGGGGCAGATCATTTTCCTCTACGCGGTCCACGCGGCTACCGCGCGGGCCTTGTTCCAGCGCCGTCCGCAGCTTTGTGAGCAGTTCCGCAGTGCCGGCCGCGATGACTTCGACACACCCGTTCTCCGTGTTGCGCACGGAACCTCGAAGTCCCAGCGCCTCGGCTTCCCGGTGCACAAACCATCGAAAGCCCACGCCCTGCACGCGGCCTTCAACACAGTACTTCCGGACGATGATGGGACTCGAATCAGTCATGAGTTGCCGCAATTCGAGTCTCCCAGATGCGTCCATGGAGTGCAACTCCCCCGCGGAGATCGCAAGGCCCCACACTGCGGCGTGGCCATTCTGCATCGCAGTTGAAGACAGATCGATGCTTGTGAGGGGGAAACACTTGAGCGACGAACAGAAAGAAGGGGAGCGGTTACCGGAGGGGGCCGCTCCAGGGAGTCCAGTTTCGCGGCGCGCGTTTGTGGGCGCCGCGGCGTTTGCCGGGATGGGCGTGGCCGGCATGCAGGCGTTGGCGCAAACGCGTGCCGAGTCGAAACGCGGCCGCACCGGCAACAACCCGAGCGATCCGGGCGAAGAGAATAAGGCTCTGCTTGAGCAGAACCCGAACTCAAACGAGCCGCCGGTCACAGATCACGGGGACGTAGGCCCCATCTGGTACTCCTTCGACCTGACCAAGAAGCGTTTGCAGGGCGGAGGATGGACGCACCAGGTCACTGAGCGCGAGCTGCCCACTTCAACCGAACTGGCTGGCGTAAACATGCGGCTCACCGCCGGCTCCTTTCGCGAGCTGCACTGGCACACCTCCGACGAGTGGGCTTTCATGATCACCGGTGAGGCGCGTGTTTCCATGCTGCAGCCCGATGGCAAGCTGTTCATCGACGATGTCAAGGCGGGCGACCTGTGGTATTTCCCCGCAGGCTTTCCGCACTCGCTTCAGGGCATTGGCAAAGACGGCTGCGAGTTCCTGCTGGTGTTCGATGACGGCAAGTTTTCCGAGGATGAGACGTTTCTGCTCTCCGACTGGCTCGCGCACACACCGCCCGAAATTATCCAGAAAAATATGGGCTGGACCGACGCGGATATCGACAAGCTGCCCCCGACTGAGCTCTACATTTTCGAGGCGCCGCTGCCTCCCTCGCTCGAGCAGGACAAACGCACCGTCGGCGCGAACCTGGAGACCGAGGTGAAATACACCTACCGGCTCACTGACGCGCCTGCCACCAAGCAAACCGCGGGCGGTGAGGTGCGTGTCGTCGACTCGACCAACTTTCCGGTCTCGAAGAATGTAGCCGCAGGCCTAGTCCGCCTCAAGCCGGGCGGCCTGCGCGAACTGCACTGGCACCCCAACGCCTCCGAGTGGCAGTTCTACCTGCAAGGGCAGGGGCGCATGACGGTCTTCAAGCCGGGCGGCAAGGCCCGCACCATGGACTTTCACGCGAATGACGTCGGCTTCGTGCCCCTGATGGCCGGTCACTACATCGAGAACACCGGCACCGACGATCTCGTCTTTCTGGAGATGTTCAAGGCGCCCAGGTTTGAGGACTTCTCGCTGAATAACTGGATTCGCCGGGTACCGCCGGAGATCGCGGAGGCGCACCTGAAACTGACCGCCGCTACGATCGCGAAAGCGCCATCGGAGAGGAACGAGATTCTGCCGAAGTAGCAACGGTAGGGCTACTCTTGCCACTTCAATACAAACCGCCGGGAGCCTGCCTGGCGCTTACGATCCTGTTTCCAGCTCCGACAGCGCCAGCGTCAGCGAACGCACCGTGTTTGCATCGGCATGCTCGCCAAAGCTCTGCACCTGGGCCAGCGCCGCACGCAGCGCGTCCCCGAGCGTCGCTCGCTCGGCTGCGCCGAAGCGCCGCACGGTGTTGAGCAGCGCAACGGACGCGTGAAAGAAAACGAACGGCTGCTCCAGGCGCATCCGTTCGACCAGCCAGGGCACGGCGCCCATCTCCGGCTTCATCTGCAGGATGCAGATCGCGGCCAGGCGCCTGCCCGGCGAGCTCGCGGCATGCATCAACTCGTCCAGGAACAGGTCGGCCGCCAGCGCGAGCGTTCGCATCTTCGCGACCACTCCGTTCATGGCGCGGGTGCGCTCCGGCCCCGCGTGCATGGAGGACCGCGTCGTCTCATACTCTTGCGCGAAGCCGAGCATCCGCGTTTTGATCGCCGCCTCGGCCGATTTGCGCAGCGTCGAGTTCGGTGCGGCGTCCAACAGGGAGCGCACGCCCGTAGCC
>CAXTSA010000054.1:11200-11497 GCA_964246755.1 uncultured Acidobacteriaceae bacterium | reverse complement strand
GCTGTTGCTTGCGGTCCCCGGTTACCGGTCCCAGCAGCTGAGCGCCATCGCGCAGCCGCGGCTGAATCTCCTCGCTTAGGTAGCGCAGGTGCTCCTCGTAAGGAAACGTCTCGCCTGCCAGCAGCGCCGGCACCCCGGCGAGCCGCGCTGCGTCCAGGCCCGCATGGAGGTTCTTCTCCGGGCAGATGCGCGAGAGCAGCAGCACGAACGCGTTCTCACTTGCCGACCGAAGAGGCGGGGGCAGCGGCACGCCGTTTTCCACCACGGACACGTGAGCCTGCACGCCTCGCGGGCAGG
>CAXTSA010000054.1:9962-11190 GCA_964246755.1 uncultured Acidobacteriaceae bacterium | reverse complement strand
GTCTCTGAAACGCACTGCAGGTGGTAGTTCCGTGGCAGCGTCCAAATCTCGTCCGGGTACCACGACGGCGGCAGATGCAAAGTCACCAGCACGGGCACGTCGAGCGGGAGGCGGTACTGGTGGAAGTCGACGCCGTGCATGTGCACCATGTCGATGCGCGTGCAAGCAAACGCCCGATCAATGTTCGCCTGGTGTGCCGCCGCTACCGTGTTGCGCATCGGGGACGTAATCAACCCGGACGGAACAGCGGTGGCAAGCAGTCGACCGCTCGCTGCGGAGCCCTCGCGCGCCACGACGACCGACGCGTAACCGCGCGCGGCCAGTTCCCGCTCGAGAGAGGTAAGGACCTGCTCGGCCCCGCCCACAGCGCCAGGCCCAACGCATGCGAAGGGGTACGCAATGCTCAACACGGTCAGACTCATGCGCCGCCCACTCCATCGGCTGCGAGCCCGAGCTGCCGCGAAGCCTCCTTCGCCAGCGCGCGGAAGCGACCGCCGTTCATCTCCCAACCAAAGCTCTCGTAGAGGAGTTGCCCTCCGTGCGGCGGTTCCGTGAAGTCGTAAACCGGTGCAATCCGATACATCTCACGCTCTGTTCCGAATCGCCGCAGGATCTCCTGCTGCGACACAAAGCAGGCGAGCCGCTCGCGCTTCTTCGCTTGCTCTAAGGGGGAAAGATCGCGAACGGCAACCGGCATGCTTGCCCCGTCTCGCGACGGGTCCGGGAGAAAGCGCCCGGTCTCCATCCCGTGCGGTCCGGCATGGTAGAACGGCGCCTCCACCAGCACGGGAGCCTTCCGCATGAGCCGCACCGCCGCTTGCACAGCGAAGACGCAGCTATCGTGGTCCGGGTGTCCGCCCTCATAGGGGTGAGTCAGAATCGCCTCCGGCTCGAACGCCTCGATCTCCTCGACCAGCTGCCGGGCAAGCGGCGCAAGGTGCAGAGCGGCAGCCTGGTCGGCGATCGCCTCCAAAGCGTCATGCGGTCCGGGTATTCGCAGCATGCGGGCACAGTCAAGCGGCAGTTGGGCGTGCGCAAAGGCGCTTTGGAGCTCGGTTTGGCGCGCAGCCCGGTACTGCTCCAGAGTATGGAAGCCATGCGCCCTCGCATCGGCGCCGTCCCCCGGCGCACCGTCGGTTACACACAGAAACCGCGCGGCGCGATAGCGCTCCAGGCGCGCGCCCACAGCCAGCACTTCATCGTCAGGGTGGGCCAGCACGACCAGCAC
>CAXTSA010000054.1:0-9952 GCA_964246755.1 uncultured Acidobacteriaceae bacterium | reverse complement strand
GCGGAAGCCTCGCCGGCCGCTGCAGCCACGCGCTCCAGGATGGAGGCAGCGAGGTCGTCCGGCGAAGTCGCGTTGTGACTTGAAACTGAAACCATTGGCTTGCCTATGCTCGCGAGACGTGTGCGCCTGCAATGCGCGCCACAGCTTTCAGCTAAAAGTGAAGGATAAGATCCGAGGCCGCGGTGAACTGGTTGCTGTGCCGTCCGTTATCATAGCCGGGCCGGTCCCAGGCGTGGTCGAAGCGAAGCTCAGGCCTTAGTTGCACGGTCGTGCCGATCCAGTGATTCCAGTCCAAAGTATTTTCAGAGTAGCGTGTCTGCGTGCCCGTGCGCTGCCCTTTCTTATCGTTCAGGTAGTCGGAGCGAAACGAGAGATAATCATGAGGCGATAACTCCTTTTGGACATAATTGGTGAAAGCATACTCAGGCGCGGTGCAGCGGAGCTGGCCCGGGTGGCAGTAGGCGGGATTTGTGCCCTTTTCAGGAGTTACCGGCCCGTTCAAAGCAGGTACGTCGCGCTGGAACATGTAGTAAGTTTCTGTCGCGATATGCACCGTCTTTGAAAACTTGTGGTACCACGTCAGGTCATACTGCTGTAAGTTGTTGTACGCATACTTGCCATCGTTGATGCCGTTCGCGCAGGCGTAGAAGTTATCGTCGACCGAGCGCGTCGTATAGCTCACGCAGGCTGTGCCCGAAGGCTTCGCCTCCCCTGTCCAGGGAGCGACATCGTGCGACGCTGTCAGGCCGGCCTGCACCAGCCACCGGTTCGAAAACTTGATCGTCGCCAGCACCCCGGTATCGGTAAAAGGGTCGACCGAGTAGAGCAACGAGTGCGAAAACATGTAGTTATTCGGAGAAAGCTGCGCCTCGATCCCCGGGATAGAAATGAACCTGCCCACGCGAAGATTCATCCCCCGCGCGACGCGAGGAAAGTAAAGGTCGAGATACTCGAGCGCCGGATCAAAACCGTACTGGTGATGATCGTCAATGTACTGGGACGAAAAGTATCCCTTGTCAGTGGTGTAACGGTAATCCGTGCCGTACAGGGCAGTGAAGTGGAAACCCCAGTCGAAATGGTTTTGCTGCACAGTATCCGGCAGGCGCTCCGCATAGATCACAAGCTGGTTCAGTTCAAAGCGATTGGAATAAGCATCGTTGGCTACCGGCGAATTCGAGTGCGATGCAGTGCTGCCGTTCACCGTCGGGTCCACCCAGCCGTAGAGTTTAAAGCGGGATTTGGCTCCGTTTACGGCGTTCATCAGCGGATAACTCTGCGTATCGGGCTCGCCGATGACCGGCGAACCTCCGTAGGACCAGTCCGCGCTAGGAAACGGCGGCGAATCGAGCGGGGAACTCGCTCCGCGTCGCGGCGGAGCAGGCGACGGTGGTGCGCTCGGGCGCCAGTCCTCGCGATAGAAATCCGCCCAGCGCGAGAAGAACGAGCCGCGGCCGGCGTTACCCTGGCTCGCAGGGGACCCCTCCGCTGTCTGCGCCGCAGCTGGCGCATCTCCGGGCGCAAGACCTTGCGTAGCGGCTGTTGCGAGGAGCAAGGCGAGCACAAACAAACGCATGATTGAGTGGATGCAAAAAGCGCGGCGGCTTCACTCTCGATGACCGCGTCCATACAGATTACCCGGACAGGGCAGCCGCGACGCATCCCGAGGAGAGCCGCCCTCAATCCAATACCCATGCCGACGCCTGTCTCAGCGCTGCCCGTCCTCGAACCATCCGCGCCCGGACCAGTGCTCGCAAACGATCCCTCGGCCAGCCCCGCCGCCGAGAAACTCTGGCGTCCCCGCCGCGTCCTCATCACCCCGGACGCGCTTGCGCTGCCGCACGGGCGCGACATGCTGGAGCGCGCCGCGTCTCACGGCGCGGAGGTCGTGCGGCTGAAAACGAACCGCCTCACCAGCTTTGCAGCCGATTCACCGGGCAAGAGCTATGCGCTTGCGAAAACCAGCTTCGCGATCGTTGTATCTCCGCCCAGCGCACGCAAGCTGCAGCCCATTCCACCCTCTGCCGACTGGCAGTTCCACATCGCCCAGGGATGCCCCGCGCACTGCCAGTACTGCTATCTCGCGGGCTCTTTGAGCGGGCCGCCGGTAACGCGGGCCTACGCCAATCTTCCGGAAATCCTCGAGGGGCTGCGCGCTTACGCCGGAGCCGGTGAAGTCACCTCGCGTTCGCGCGACCGTGCCCACGAGGGCACAACGTTCGAGGCGTCCTGCTATACCGATCCGCTCGGCATCGAGCACCTTACCGGGGCACTTGCCGAATCGATCCGCTTCTTCGGCGCTTGGGACGCCCCCGTGCAACTGCGCTGGACGACAAAGTTTTCCGCTGTCTCCCCTCTGCTCGCGCTTACGCACAACGGCCGCACGCGTGTGCGCTTTTCGCTGAACGCCGCGAGTGTTGCGCGCGACCTAGAGGGCGGCACCGCCAGCCTAAGGCAGCGCTTGCAGGCGCTTCGCTCCATGGCTCTCGCCGGCTACCCTGTCGGACTCACGGTGGCTCCCATCATGCAGGTTCCTGGCTGGGAGCGGGAGTACAGCGACCTGTTCGCCTCCGTTGCAGAAGCCCTCCAAGGCATTCCGTCTGTCGACCTGACCACGGAGCTCATCACACATCGCTTCACCCCAGGCTCAAAGGAGGTACTGCTGGGCTGGTACCCGAAAACCACCCTCGACCTCCGTGAAGAGAATCGAGTGGAGAAGCGGACGAAGTTCGGCGGGTTTAAATACGTCTATCCGAAAGACACCATGGCGGAGATGCGCGGGTATCTCGAACGCAAGCTGGCCGAGACCCTTCCAGCCGCGCGCATTCTCTACTGGACCTAGGGCGACTGCCGCAGCATCGCGCTCGCGTCCTGCCACAAACCGCGAAGGCGCTTGACTTACGGAATCAAAAGGGTGAACGCGTTTGTTTGCGCTGACTCCAGAGCGTCCGGAGTTCCGCATCCTATGTCCGAAGAGTTCGGAAACCAAATCGCCTGAGCCAGGCAGCACTGGCATTTTCAAGTTGCAGACAGCTCAAGGGAGAACTGGACAAAGTGGAGGTCGTTTTCGTGTCACCGTACCGGAACAGCGCCGCATTCGCCTTGGACTCGCAGGGCCGTTTCTGCCGTCCAAAGTTGCTATCTTCCGCGAGCAACAACTTCAAACGGAGTGCGAGCTTTCTCGCTTCCCCTCGTTGAGTCCCCTCGCACACTATCGGCCGGAGCCCTCACTGCTCGATGGCGCGCCCAGCCGGCAATGCCGTGCCTGCGTCATCCTGCCGGCGCGCAATGAGGCGCGGAACCTCCCTGCCGCGCTGAACGCACTGGCCGGCAGCGTGGACCTCACCGGACAGCGCCTGCTCCCCCATGCATTCGAAGTGCTGCTGCTCTTGAATAACTGCACCGACGACTCCCCTGCGGTTGTGCGACGCTGGCAGGCAGCCCACCCAGAGATCGCCTTGCATGCCTTTGAGCGCACGCTGCCGGCCGCCGCCGCGCATGTGGGCACCGCGCGCAGGTGGCTGATGGATACCGCGTGGCGCAGACTTGAGCGGCACCGCGGGCTTCCAGCCGCTATCCTGTCGACCGACGCGGACACCGTGGTCAGCAGCGACTGGATCGCTCAAAATCTCGCCGCGATTGAGGGCGGCGCCGATGCCGTCGGCGGCGCCATTCACTTCACAAGTGAGGAGCTGGCATCGCTTCCCGAGGGAGCGAGACGGGCTCTCCGGTGGGACGCGCGCTACCAGTCACTGGTCGCGGAACTGGAGCACTGGCTTGACCCCCAGCCGGGCGACCCCTGGCCTCGACACCTGCAGCATTTCGGCGCGTCGCTGGCTTGCACCCCGGAGGCCTATGCCCGCGCCGGCGGCATGCCGGCCATCGACTCGCTGGAGGATGTGGCTTTCGTGGACGCGCTGCGACGGATCGATGCGCGGCTCAGGCACGCGCCCGAGGTGGCGGTCTACTCCTCCGCGCGCCTGGATGGGCGCGCCGGCATGGGCCTCTCGAACCAGTTGCGACAGTGGCATCAGATGAGCCGCGAGGGTGGCGAACACCGGGTGCCATCGTGCGCGTGGCTTGCCCACCGCTTCGGCACGCTGCGGCGCTTGCGCGAGGCCTGTACGGATCGCAATCTACTCGCCTGCTTCCCGTGCTCTCCGCGATGGAAAGCCCGCTTGAGAGCAGTCGGCCGCGAACGTTTTCCAGTCGGGCGCTTTCTCGCCGAACTGGACTGTGACAGCCTCATCGAGGCATCGTTCCGAGGCGCGCGCTTCGGAGAAATCGCGCAGGTTTGTGACGATATTCAGGACACACTCGAACATCTCCGATGCACAGCAGCCGAGCGCGTAAGGCAACCAGCGGCCGCGCCCGACCGCCGCTTCACGCTCGCTGAAGCGGCAAGCGGCGATTAGAGCGTTTCTCCTCGGAACGTGGTGACAGAAGATACGTGGCTGTGGCTTCTCTTGACGAAAAGCCACGCCGAGTACTGCCGAATTAGATGGAAGGAGAAATGTTTTAGCTGGCGATCGAGATCACCGTGGCACGACGCGCGAAACCCTCCGCCGGCTGGTCCACCTCATCGCTTCGTTTGCTCAGGTCCTGGTAATAAAAGGCCTGGGGCGCGGGGTCGTTCTGCAAGGATTCCTTCAAGCGCGCGAGCGAGCTCCACAGGCGCCGGCGCAGCGTGTGGGGCGCGGGATTGCCGCCGGCCAGCAGCGCGAGCAGCTCCCGTTCAGCAGGGAGCACGTCGGAGCGGCAGCCGGGAAAGCTTGCCGTCCTTTCTGTCCACTGTTCGCCCTCCGGGTAGAAACAGATGGCGGAGCCGAGGCTCCCGTCGCCTGCCGGGGGCGCCGGCTCGCCGGTCCAGCGCGCCCACAGCAGCCCCGCAAGGTCCGTCTGCTCGGCCACCGCGATGTGGCCCAACTGCGTCGACCGGGGATTCATTTCAATCAGGAACGGCTCGCCGGTCTTCGCGTCTAGCATGAAGTCAAGCCCGAAAAAACCGGATAGCCCGAGCGCGCTCGCCAGCAGCGCTCCGGCACGGGTGATCCGGGGATCGTTCATCAACTGAATGACCAGCGAAGGCCCCGTCTTGCCCTTCGACGCGACGACCCGCGCCTGCACTTCGCCGAGGATGCGTCCCTCGTGGCACGCGTACATGGAATTAGCCGGAACCCCGTGCACGAAAGACTGCGCCGTGATCTCGGGCCGGCTCAGGCAGTGGAGCCGGGCAAAAGCGGACTGGTCTCCATTGCGAAGCCACCGGGCCATTCGCTCGCTCATGGCGGTTCCCCGTGCCAGCAGGAAGAACGCGTCGTGCGCCTCGGTCGCTGTTTGCACCATCTGCACGCCCAGGCCGCCCCAGGTACCGTCCTTTTTCAGGACAAAGCCCGGGCTTCCAGGCGCGCACCAGTGGTCGAGCTCCGCTACATCGGCGATCAACTCTGTTCTGGGAACCGAGATTCCGAGCTGATGGGCGAGCGAGAGAAGTCGAAAACGGGATCGCAGGACCGGGTAGAAATTACTCTTTCCGAGCGAGCGCTCGATCAGTGCGCGCAGCTCAGGCGTGCTGTGTGAAAGCTCGTGCAGAAACCAGACAGAAAGGTCGTCAGTCGGCAGCAGGTAGTCGGGGCGGCTGGCAGCGATCGCATGGCGCAAGGCCCGCAGCGGGCTTGGCAGGTGAAAACGAAAGCGCCGGGCCACGCCCGGAGCGTAGGTCAAGTGACTCTCTTCAGGACATATCACTGCGATACTACAACCGTAGGACGCGAAACGCATGGCCAGACGCGTGACCTGGAGCCAGGTTTGCGTGCTCACTACAAGCACTCTGGGAGTGGAAGTCATACAATTGCTGCTTTCCGCCCGGGGAGGGCATCTTGCATTTTTAAACTCTGCCGATACTAGAGGAAGGGGTGAAGTTACCCTACGAATCTTAGGTAAGCGTTACTGCACTTTTTCGCGATCGAGTAAAAATCACTCGGCTATACTTCGGACAATTCAGGGGTACCGATGCAGACTTTCGAAACAGATGTGGCCGTAGTTGGCGCTGGCCCGTATGGACTATCGCTCGGCGCCTATCTGCGCCACGCCGGGGTGCGGCACCGCATCTTTGGCCGTCCCATGCAAAGCTGGCAAAACAATATGCCGAAGGGCATGTGCCTCAAGTCGGACGGCTATGCCTCCACGTTGTACGATCCCGGGCGCGAGTTCGCGCTGGAGCGGTTTTGCGCGGAGCGTGGGTTGCCGTACAAGCGCTCCGGCATGCCGATTCCCCTCGATACGTTTGTCGCCTACGGGCTTGAGTTTCAAAGGCGCATGGTGCCGCAGCTCGAATCTGTGGACATCGAGCACATCGAGAAAGCCGGTCGCGGATTCGCGCTGCGCACTGCCTCCGGCGAACAGTTCACGGCGCGGCGCGTGGTGCTGGCCGTGGGCATCACCCACTTCGGCTTTCTGCCGCCCCAGTTGAGCGGGCTCCCGCCGGAGGCGGTCAGCCACAGCTTCGCCCACGGCGACGTAAGCCGGTTCGAGGGCAAGCGGGTGCTCGTAGTCGGCGCCGGCGCCTCGGCGGTCGACACAGCCGCGTCGCTGGCCGATGCCGGCGCGGAGGTGCACATCATGGGCCGTCGGCCCAGGATCGGCTTCTACATCCCGGAGATGGACCCCCGCCCCCTGCGGCGTCGCGTACTATATCCGCGCTCCGGGCTCGGCGTCGGCTGGGAGTACGTGATCTGCGTCGATGCGCCGCTGCTGTTCCGCGCCCTTCCGCAGCGGTTCCGGCACCGCGTTGTGCGCCGGCACCTTGGTCCCATCCCGGGCTGGTTCATGAAGGACAAGGTGGAAGGCCGCATCGCCATGCACATGAGCGCTCAAATCGGGGCCGTGCGCTGGGATGGAAGCAAAGTGCACGTGACGTACGACCAGCCGGAAAAGCCGGGGCAGCAGTTTGTCGCCGACCATGTGATCGCCGCGACAGGCTACAAGCCGAGCATCCCGGCGCTCAAGTTTCTCGCGCCCGAGCTCGCCTCGCGGATCCGAACAGCGGAAGGCACCCCCGTGCTCAGCCCCAGCTTCCAGACCAGCGTCGCCGGCCTGCACATGATCGGACTCGCCTCGGCGAACTGCTTCGGCCCCGCGCAGCGCTTCGCGGTCGGAGCCAAGTTCACCTCGCGGTATCTATCGGGCTATCTCAAGCGGCAGCTCGGGAGCGTTGCTGAGAAAAAGGGCAGGGAGGGGCTGTTCGCCGGGCGTTCGCAGAACGAGGCATAAACGGGATTCGCTTCTTGCTCGTGACTTGCGACCCTACCTCCCTACCTCACGGCAATTCGCCTGAGCGCCGCTTCAAAATGCCTGCCCGTCTACCTTGCTCTCACTCCGGTCCGGCATGCCGCGGCTGCCGAAGACGCGGAAGTCCGCCACATTGCGGAGCGAGAAGACCGGACTGGCCGGCGCGCGGACCCGGAAGAAATCCGCCCCCTGCACGTCCTCGAGCCAGAACGCGGGCCGCGCATCGGTCGCTTCGGCCTGCACTTCCAGGTTGCTCACCTGGAGGTTACGCACATGCCGGCAAAACAGGCCGGTCGCCGGCAGCTCGCCGAACATCGTCGGCTCGGGATAACTGTTTTCGTTCTCAGGTGGAACCCGTCGCGCCAGCTGCGGCGTACCCCCGCCCACCTGCTGAAAGAAGGCGTTGTTGATCTGCACGTCCTCGATCGGATAACCGGGCACGCCGCTCAGAATGGACGGCAGCATCGATGCCCCCGAGCAGGAAACATCGCTGATCACAATGCGGCGCACCGTGCCGACAGGCACGCCGGCCGGGCCTCGCATCCGCTTGCCCAGGCGCAGAAACAGCGGAGCCTGCGCGATATCCCGCATCGTAATGCCGGTAAACGTGATGTCCTCGCAGCGCGCGCCGTCGACCGCTTCAATCGCGAGCCCCCGCGAGCGCTCGAAAACGCAGTTCGAGATCGCGATATTGACGAAGCCGCCGTTGGACTCCGTCCCGCACTTGATGCGCCCCGTGCGATGATCCGCGAACGACGCGGGCATCGGCTTCCAGCTGCCGTCGAGCACCGAGCCAAGCTCGTAGCCGCCGGTCAAAAAGCAGTTCGCGATGGTGACGTTTTCCGTAGCCCGCGCATAGCCGAGCGCAAAGCTGCTTTTCGGGCAGATCCCGTCGTCCCACGGCGAGTTGACCGTGCAGTTCGACACGCGCACGTTGCGGCAGCAATCGAAATCCATGCCGTCGCGATTGGTGTCGATCTTGAGATTGTCGACGGTCAAGTTGTCGACGCCCGTCGCCAGGACGCCGAACCATCCACCCTGCAGGATCGAGAAATCGCGTAGCGTCACGTTGCGGCAGTTTTTGAGCGCGATCGTCTTGTTACCGACCCCGGGCTTCCTGTTATCGGGCAGGGCAGTTTCCTTGTCCCAACCCCGGCTCAGGCCCTTGCCCCAGATCAGCCCGGGCCCCAGGATCGAGATATCGTGGACGCCCTCGCCCCACAGCAGGGAATTGTGCCAGTGATTGTGGCCGTAGTCCTGGTAGGCCTCGATCGCGGCATCCTGGGGTTCAGCCGCGTCATAACCGCCGCTTGCCGTTCCTTCGTGGGGCGTCTCCGCAGCCAGAATGGTCGCGCCCCCGTCAAGATAGAGCGAAACATAGCTGGCCAGATGCAGAGAGTAGCAGCGGTACACGCCTGCCGGAAAATACACCGTGCCGCCGCCCGCGCGAGCCACCGTGGCGATCGCCGAGTTGATCGCCGGGCTGTCGAGCGCCTTGCCGTCGCCCGCGGCGCCATGCTCGCGCACATTCAACCAGCCCTGCCCACCACCCCCGGGCACGGACGGGCGGCTCGGTGGGTTCGCGGTCTCGCTCTGGCGCGCGGTGACTGACGGCTGCGCAAGCGCCGAAGCAGCCAGGCCAAGGCCCCCGGTCGCGGCAAGCCGCAGCAGCGCGCGCCGATGCAGCTGAGAAGGCAGGTGCGATTCCTGTTCCATGCAGGGCGTTCTCCCTTAGGCGCAAACAGCTTCTGAGAAGGCGCTCGCATCGCGCGCGTTGCTTCAGTGCGGACAGGTAGTATCTGAACTCGCCGAACGGGCGAGCTAAGCCGGTACTGCGGCGAGCACTTCGGCCGGCTCAGGCCGCACCCGAAAATCCGCATGGGCTCGAGCGAACAGCACGGTTCCGTCCTGCGCTAAAACGTAGGTTGCCGGCAGCGGCAGGCGATAGCTGTCTTCGCCATTCATAAAGGGAATATTCACCAGGATTGACCGGTAGTAGCGCTGCAGGTACGCGGGCACGGTGTACACCAGTCCGAACTGCTCGGCCACCTGCGCGCCAGGGTCGGACAGGAGGGGAAAGGGAAGCCCGTGCTGGCTGGAAGTGAACTCGTTCTGCCGAACGGTTTGCGGTGCGATCGCGACCACCAGCGCCCGGCGAGCCCGCGCCGCTTCGTAGGACTCGCTCCAGGCCTCAAGCTCGTTGACGCAGTAGGAGCACCAGCGGCCGCGAAAGAAGTCGATCACCAGCGGCCCCAGCGCGAGTAGGTCAGCCGAGCGCACCGTGCGTCCGCTGCCGTCGCACAGCGTAAAATCTGGCGCATGCGCGCCTACCGGCAGAATGCGCTCCTCGATGCCCGAGGCGAATAGCTCGGCTACCGCCTGCTCGCCGGGAGCGAGCCGTTCGGACTGCACCAGCTTGCGGGTCTGCGCGGTGATGGCGTCGAGCCGGTCCTGCAGGGAAGTCATGGTTGGCTCCAGATCAAACAGAAAAACCGCCTGCGCGGCTTGCGATCCCTTCGGGACATGTCTGCTGTACTTACGATTACCGCCTGCCGCATAGGAGGTCTCCGGGCTTTTACCGGCTCATGCCCTTCATGCCGCCCATCATGCTCAGCGCCCGCCTCTGCATCGCCCCCCCCCCCAGAGCCCATACCCTGAAAAAAAT
>CAXTSA010000053.1:0-11839 GCA_964246755.1 uncultured Acidobacteriaceae bacterium | reverse complement strand
GTCCGCCACCGGTACTCGACTATCTCGACCCCCTTTTCCAGTACTGTGTGGCTAGCGAGTGGGGCCGCAAGCCGATCTCTGCGCAATGAGTATCATCCAACGTTTTCAACTCGCGCGGGATCGCGAAGTTACGGTCGCTAATCTCGTGGATGAACTGGTTCGTCGGAAGGGTAACTGCGAAGTGGCCGTGCACGAAAGCGGCGTCTTTCGCCTTTCCGATCTACACACAGAAGTTTGCTCCATCGATGCTTTTCTGCGTCAGGCCGTCGCGCTTCGCCCGGGGGAGCCTGTTGCCATCTACCGCAGCAACAGTAGGGAATGCTTCCATTGGCTGCTTGCCATTATCCGCGCGGGAGGCATCGCGGTTCCGCTCAATCCGCAGCTCTCCCTTGCTGAAGTACGCCGGATTCTCGCCGATAGCGGTACAGAGATTCTCGTTACCGACAAAACAGTTTTCGAACGAAACATCGGCGACCGCCGGGTCCTTCATGTTCGCACCTGGATACAGGCCGATGAGGAGAGGGAGACTCTCGACGGATTCCTGCGCGTCTCCGGGATTGGTATGCCGGAATCACCGGTCACCATCGATCCGGCCGCAACGGTTGCCATCTTTCATACCTCCGGTACCAGTGGATTCCCCAAGGGCGCAGCCTTGTCAAGCAACGCGCTGCTTGGCGCGCGCGCATCTACGGTACTCTCTGGGATACTTTTGGGGCCACGGGACATTGCGCTCGTAGCGTTGCCCTGGTCACACATCATGGCTGTGAGCATTGCTTTGTACGGCCTGATGGCGGGTATCCGCGGATGCTTTCTCGATCGCTTCGATGTCGATGCTGCGCTGGACCTTGTTGAGCGCTTCCGCATCACCGCCTTTGTTGGCGTGCCCACCATGTTTGCCCGCCTGGTCAACAGCAATCCCGCGCCTGCACGCCTGGCGAGTGTGCGTGTTTGGCTCTCCGCCAGCGACCACCTCCCCTGCGAAGTTCGACGACGCCTGCGCCAGTTCGGTGGCCTATACCGGCTGTTCGGTCGTTGGCGTATCCCACCCGTTCTGCTGAACGGCTATGGCCTGGTGGAGTTGGGCGGCCTGGCGATGATGGGCATTGAGCTGCCGTTGCTGCGCGGGAGTGGCGACCTGTGTTTCCCCGTGCCGCCGTTTCGCATCCGCGTGGTCAATGAGAGGGGCCAGACTGTACCGGCGGGTGTAACGGGCGAGTGTCAGATTCGTCGACGCGGTCTGGCTCCGCACTACTGGAAGGACAAGAACGACGCTGAGGGCCTTGTCACCGGCGACGGCTGGTTGCGTACCGGGGACTTAGCCACGCGCAATCGCCTTGGATTGATCCGGCTGGTGGGGCGCACGAAAGATGTGATTAAGTCGGGCGGCTACTCTGTATACGTTCGCGAACTGGAAGAAGCAATGCTGGCTCATCCTGCTGTGGCCCGCGCAGTCGCGTTCGGCCTGCGCCATCGGGAGAAGGGCGAGATCCCCGCAGCCGCGATTGAATTGCAGCCTGGTTCCTTTTCAAAAGAGGTTGACCTGCTGAGTTGGTGTCGCAGCCGCCTCGCGGCTTACAAGGCGCCGCGACGTATCTGGATTCTCGACCCCGGCGAACTGCCGCAGAATCACAGCGGAAAGTTTCTTCGGCGGGTGCTGCAGGAGCGATTTTCAGAGGCTGATGCACCGAGGTAGCCGTTGCCGGCCTCACTTGCTTGCTCGCTTCCTTTCGCAATGGAAGATCATGGGTGATCTTCGAATTTGCTAATCTGCTCGGGGCTGAAGTCCTTGATAGTGAGGTTTGCCTTTGTACTTCCGCGTTCGAAAATCAGGAGGGTCGATCCGGGGCGGCCATGTATCTTCACCTCCACCTGTTTAGCTGCCCAGACTCCACCCGACTGGGTCAAGCCGAAGGATGTGAATTCCTCCACGCTGGCCGCATCCTTCAGCGTCTTTTCCACATAAATGGGGTAGCCGGTCGTGTGATCGAACCACGATTGGACCTCGCGGTAATGCGAGCGATCCGACACGCTCGGCGTGCTCTTCAGCACATCACAATCGTGAGCGCCGAATCTGGCACTCTTAAGCATTGTCTGGCTCTGCCAGTAATTCTCCGGCTGAAGAAAATCTTCATAGTTGAAATCGCTGCCGAAGACACTCTCACTCCACTTAGGAAAAGGCAACGAGGCTGGCACTAACTCGTGTGGACGAAAAACCCGGATCGTATTCTGGCCGTTAGGCCGCATTTCAAACAAGATGCTTGCGCGCGTGTCCTGGCCCGAACCTGGGTCCGCACCTGAGCCCGCTGCTGGGCCCGCTGCTGCCGCCGGCGTCCGGGATGGAGCGATCTCGAGGAGCACGCGCAGAACGCCTGGGAACCAGTGCGCCTTGATAGTAAATGCATTGTTGATTCGATTCCCGCTTGCATCCACCCGAACCAGGCGCCCGGTGCCACGAGAGTCCGTCGTCTCGATACGATGCCGCGCGATGGTGATCACTGCCGGCACGTCCGCCGCCTGCGCAGTGGTCGCAAGGGTCGCTATGAACAGCATTGCCGTAGCCGCAATAGAGGGGAGTCTCATGGCGCGATCCTTCCATCATGGATGCGGATGTGACGCGGCGCGGAGTTCGCAATCTCATCCTCGTGTGTGATGACAATCAGCGTCATGCCGCGTGTCTTCTGAATGCCGGTAAGGATCTCCATGACTCGCGCGGAGTTCGTGCTGTCGAGATTTCCAGTGGGCTCATCTGCCAACAGAATCGAAGGGTTGTTGGCCAGCGCCCGAGCAATCGCTACACGTTGCCGTTCTCCTCCGGAGAGTTCATTTGGGTGCTGACGCATCCGATGCTCCAGCCCTACTTCACGCAGCAGCGTCTCGGCACGTTCCTCACGATTGCCGGCGCCATTGCTCGTAGCGAGCATAGGGGCCTGCACGTTTTCGATAGCACGCAGGGTGGGCAGCAGGTAAAAAGACTGGAAGATGAATCCAACATGGTGACAGCGATAGGTGTCGAGGCTGATGGAAGAGCCCAGAGCCGCACCGCGGAACAGCACGTCGCCGCTGGTGGGGGTATCGAGCCCGCCGAGCAAGTGGAGCAGTGTGGATTTACCACTACCGCTATGTCCGCTAATGGTTACGAATTCACCCGCTTCGATGGAGAGATCGACACCGCGGAGAGCCTCGATTCGCCCATCGTCGTAGCTTTTGCGCAGGTTGCGTGCTTCCAGGATTGGACCAACCATGTCCACAGCGCCTATGCCGGGGAAAGGCGTACGCCGCGCGAGGCTGGAAACACTTCGGCAGTCGGTTTGGCCGGCATGACTATGCCCAGCAATTCGTATTCAAACAGGGGAGAAAAGCCAACCGGACGAACGAATGCATCGCTCGCCATACGTGCCCCGCAGGATTTCGTGAGTGTGCGAGGACGTAATCGGCCCAAACCCTTCCAGCCAAATCTTGCTGATGACAAATTAGAGCCCATGCGCTTGAAAGGTCCCATCGTGTTCGAGAGTGGAGTGCTAGTTATCCTGCAACTGCCGCTGTGTCTGGTGCTGATTTTGATCTCCAAACCACTACACCTCCATTGCGCGACGGGCTCCTGTGCCGAGCCACCCGACGCCGCCCATTCTGTACGGAGTATATGTATGAAGCTTACCGGTTTCCTCGTAGGATCGACAACCGAGGCAATCAATGCTGCCGGCTTTCGCCGTACTGCGAGATCAAGCTTTGCTTTGCGCACTTGCCGAGCATGAGCCGGAGCATACGGGAATGGCGCCGTAGGCACCAGCGGTCTGTTCCTGTTACGGCATGGAGGCGAGACGAGAAGTGAATCTCATCGTTGTGCAGCGTGGAAGAATGGAATAATGAAGGCTCCCCTGTTCGTGGTTTCGGGTTTAAGGCTTGCACGGAACGACTCGAAACTCAGCAGCTCCATCCTCAAGGAGAGCAGTGCATGTTCCGCTTGTTGTGGCTTTTGCTCCTAGGTCCCATCATCCCGGCGTTGGGATTGCTGTATCAATGGGTTGGGTCGCGGTATGACCGCAGGCGTTTTCTTCGGCTGGGCCGGTTGGTGGACATCGGCGAGCGCCGGCGGCTGTTTATGACAGAGATGGGCGGTCGGGTTGGACCGTCGGTGATCTTCGAGTCGGGAATCGGAGCGACGAGTCAAAACTGGGCCAGGGTTCAGGAGTCGGTGAGCGAGTTCGCTCACACCGTTTCTTACGATCGGTTGGGGCTAGGTTGGAGTACGCCGGCGGTGTCGGAGCGAATTCCTTCGAAGGTGGTGGAGGAGTTGCGGGCGATGCTGCGGGCTGCCGGCATTGCCCCGCCGTACCTATTGGTGGGGCATTCGTTTGGCGGACTGGTAGTACGGTATTTTGCGGCCAAGTATCCCGACGAGGTGGTGGGTGCGGTGCTGGTGGATGCAATGCGCACCGACGAGTGGCCGCCGGTGGATGAGTCGCAGCGCAGGCTGTTGAACCGCGGGGTGCAGCTGACGCAGTGGGGCGTGCTGATTGCCTATTCGGGTCTGGCACGATTGACGACAATGTCATTTTTCCGCCGGTCGGGCAAGTTTACAAAGCTCTTCACGCGCGCGACTGGCGGCCACAGTGTGCTGGAGCGGTTGACGAGCGAGTTGAACAAGATACCGCTGGCGGTGTGGCCGATCGTAGCGGCGCACTGGTCGAACCCGGCCTTTTTCCGCGGAATGACGGCGCATATCCAGGGCGTTCCGGGAACAGTGATGGAGATGCTGGATGCGACGCCGATCGTGGGCATGCCAGTGGTGTTGCTGACACCGGGGCATCCGAAAGCAATCTCGGACGCGGATTTGCGGAAGATCGGGCCGGAGGCGGAGCAATTGATCGCAGAGAAGAGCGGACACTGGTTGCATCTGGACGAGCCGGATCTGGTGATCGAGCAGATTCGCGAGATGATAACGGTCGTACGGTCCGGGCTCTACCGCGAAGCAATGATGCAGGAGAGCGTCTCGGCCGATTGATTGGTGGGCGTCTTGCTTACGGTTGAATGGACCCTCGCCCTTTGGTGCGCCGTGTGCGGCTTGTTCTTGCCGAGCAGGAAAGCGACGACGACCATGGCGACCTACATCCAGCGATCAAAGCGGCTCCGTTGCAAAAGGTGAGGGCGTCGTCGTCTGGAGCTTGTAATCGAGGAACCTGCTCATGTTTAAGCGTCGGCGATAAGTGAAATTACCTGTTCCGCGCTGTTGTTAAGCACGGGCCGCCGATCGACTTCATATAGTCATGACCGCCGCAACGCGCGCGCTGCCTACCATTTTCCGGTGAAGCAGTGGGAACGATGCGCCACTGGCCACGGTCCTCTATCACCACGGACCAACTCGGCGATCGTTTTCGCGATCGCCGGTTGGTCGAATTGAGCAACGGCCACCCGCGCCCAACAACGTTAACGCAACAAAGCCCTTGTACAAGCAGCCTCATCGACCTCCGTGCTGCAGAGAAGGGCCATGGCTTTCCGCTGAATCCTTAGGAGAACAGGGATGTTACGCCTCGTTGGGGCACACCCAAGGTGAAAAATAAGATGTAACGGGTGGCTTTTGAGCCCGCTGATTGACACGGAAGCAGCCCCGTGTTGAAGTATGAGTCACATGCACCGAAGCCTGTTCCATCTTTGCTGTCGCTGTTGTCGCTGATGCGCTAGTCGCATACGACGCACGTGACCATTTGGACAGGTTCTTACGAAAGACCTAAGTATCGACCGGGATATCGGTGGCAGGCTGTCTCCAGCACTGCGATCTGGTCCTTTCGTAATGCCTCCGCGTCACACGCCTCTCATCGTGTTCTCCAATGAGAGTGCAGCGCCAATGAGCCCAGCTCAAAATGCAGGCTAAACTTCAATGCCACCTGAACCACATGGGGTAACTGTGAAGATATTCTTGCTTTCGCTCCTTCTGCTAACCCAAGCTGTCATGGCCGCCACTCCACACCGCATCACCTCGCCCGAAGAGGTTTTCGGCTTTGCGCCGGGCACGGATCGGAAGCTCGCCGATTGGAAGGACTTGGTGGGCTATTACCGGAAACTTGCAGTGCAATCCGATCGTGTCCGCCTGGAGGAGCTGGGCAAGACAATGGAGGGCCGGCCTTTCGTGATGCTCACCGTCTCTGCGCCGGAGAACCTCGCGCATCTTGCCGAATATAAGAGCATTGTGACGAAGCTGTCGGACCCGCGCACGACCTCTCCCGATGAGGCGAAGTCCTTAATTGCCAAAGGAAAGACGGTGATGATCATCACCTTTAACATCCACTCGACCGAGATCGCGAGCGCGCAGACAGCCGCCGCGTTCGCCTATCGCATGGCGAGTTCAAACGATCCGGACGTGCTGAATACGCTCAAGAATGTCATCCTGCTGCTCATTCCTTCCCAGAATCCGGATGGAGAGCAATTGGTCGTGGACTGGTACAAGAAGACGCTCGGGACGCCATCTGAAGGTTCGAGTCCGCCCGTGCTGTATGCGAAGTATGTCGGACACGACGACAATCGCGACTGGGTCGGTCTGACGCAGCTCGAAACGCAGCACACGGCCAAGGTGATCAACGAGTGGCACCCGCAGATCCTCTACGATCTTCACCAGCAGGGCGCGGATGCACCTCGTCTTTTCCTTCCTCCCTGGGTTGACCCGATCGATCCAAATGTTGATCCTCTGCTGGTTTTTTCCATGAACGCGCTCGGCATGCGCACCGCGCATGATGTGGCCTCCACAGGGAAAACCGGTGTGCTGGTCCACGGCGTCTACGACTTCTGGTCGCCGTTGCGCGACTATATCTCCCTCCACAACGGCCTTCGTATCCTTACTGAATCGGCAAGCGCGAATTTAGCTACACCTATCGAAGTGCCCTTCGACAAACTCGGCACGGGCATCGGCTATGACGCCAAGGTCTCTGCGTGGAACTATCCCAATCCGTGGAAGGGCGGGACATGGCATCTAGGTGACATTGTGGCGTACCAGATGGATGCTCTCGCGTCACTCACCAGGAGCGCTGCCAACGATCGGGTTCAGTTCCTTTCGGACTTCTACACAATCAGCGACCATGCGGTGCATCCAGCCTCGGGGCCGTACGCGTATGTCGTATCGCCGCACCAGATCGATCCCGTGATGACCTTTCGCCTGGTGAAGACCCTGCGCGATGCGGGCGTTGAGATCCAACAGGCGACTGCCCCGTTCGACGCGGGCGGCAAGAGCTATCCAGCGGGCAGCTACATCGTTGCGCTCAATCAGCCGTACCGCAACTTCGCCAAGACGGTGTTGGAGCGGCAGGCCTACCCCGATATTCGCGAGTATCCCGGCGGGCCGCCACAGCGCCCCTATGACGTCGCCGGGACGACCCTGCCCCTGTTCTACGGAGTCGACGCTGTCGCTGTCGAGGAGAAGTTCACCGCACAGACGAGGCAGCTGGATACGATCCCGCCGGTTCAAGGCCATGTGGAGCCGGGTGGTGCCGCAGGGTACACCCTTGAAGACACGAGCAACAGCAGTCTGTACGCGCTGTTTTCGCTTGTGGGCGAAGGCGTGAAGGCATACCGGCTCACCGGACCGGATTATGCGAAGGGGACGATTTACATCCCGGCGCAGGAGGGAGCCGAGGCGAAGCTGGAAGCCGCCGCGAAGAAGTTTGCAGTGACGTTCAAGCCTGCAAGGGAGGACGTGAAAGGCGACGCGTTAGCAGTCAAGACGCCACGCATCGGCTTATACAAGAGCTGGGTAGCCTCGCTGGATGAGGGCTGGACGCGCTTTGTCCTCGATACCAACGGAGTCCCCTATAAGACGGTCGTAGACGCCGACATCCGCAAGGGCAATCTGAACGCTCAGTTTGACGCGATCATTCTTCCCGACAATCCTGCTTCCGCTATCCTGACCGGCAGCAGCGGCGGTGCGGGCCGCGGAGGACCCAACCGCCTGACCTATCCCCCTGTACCCGCGGAGTACCAAGGTGGACTTGGTTCCGACGGCACTGCTGCATTGAAGACCTTCGTCGAGGCCGGCGGAACGATCATCACGAACAATCACGCCTCCACCGTCTACGCGCGTAAGGACAATCCCACCTTCACGAACGCTCTCGAAGGAGTCTCCTCGAAGCAGTTCTATTGCCCCGGCTCGATCCTCGAAGTCGCGGTGGATACTTCGAACCCCATCGCCTTCGGCTCAACACCAACCGTACCCGTTTTCTTTGAGACGAGCCCCACCTTCAAGGTCTCGGGTGACGCGAAATCCGTGGCCCACTACGCCGGCGAGACGCCCTTGTTGAGCGGCTGGATTTTGGGAGGCAAGTACCTGGACGGCACCTCCGCCATCGCGGAGGTCCCTATCGGCAAGGGCCGCGTGATTGCGTTCGGCTTTGTTCCGATGTACCGCGGACTTAGCGAGGTGACGTACAAGTTTCTCCTCAACGCCGTGCTCTATGCAGGTTCCAACCCCACAAAGCTGCCCACCTCCGCGACTGCCGCTCATCAGAGCGCAATGATTACGGAGGCGAGATGAACAAACGGTTTCATATGGCCATCGCAGCACTTACAATCATCAGCCCAGGTTGGCGCACGCTGCACTCTCAAGGCGTCCTTGCGGAAGTGCATGGAACCATCACTGATCCCTCGGGACTTGCGCTTCCCAATGCAACCGTTACTGTAACCGATACGGCCAAGGGCTGGACCCGCGACCTGCACAGCAACGAGCGAGGCGAGTATGAACTCCCTCAACTGGAACCCGACACCATCTCGATCACAGTCGAGGCTCCCAGCTTCAAGCGCGCCGTGCGCCAGGGCATCGTTCTCCAGACCGGCCAACAGGCGCAGGTGGATTTTGTTCTTCAGACCGGCGCTGTCGACGAAACCGTCACTGTCTCGGCTGACGCTTCGCAAGTGCAAGCCGACAATGGAACCCTCGGCACCGTTGTCGACGAACGCAAGATCAAGGAACTGCCGCTGAACGGCCGCAACTTCTTCCAGCTCGCCCAGCTTGTGCCTAACGCTTTTCCACCCATCCCCAATTCGGCACTCTCCTTTCGCGGCGGCTTCAACATCGCCGGGCAGCCGGAAGTGAACAACAACTATATCCTCGACGGTATCGACAACTCCGACGAGGCCACGATGCAGCCCACGGTCTCGCCCTCCATCGACGGACTGCAGGAGTTCAAGATGCTCACCGGTGTCTACCCAGCCGAATACGGACGCTACTCCGGCGGGCAAATTCTCATCACTACCAAGTCAGGAGCCAATGCCATCCACGGCACGGCTTACGAGTTCTCTCGCACCAGCGCTCTCGATGCGAAGAACTACTTCAGTCCAGGCGCGCTGCCCAGCTTCAGCCGCAATCAGTACGGTGTATCCATCGGGGCACCTATTAAGCGCGATCGCATCTTCGCTTTCGGCACCTACGAAGGCCTGCGCCTGACGCAGCAGATCAGCGCGGTCGCTACCGTGCCCACCCTGCAGGACCGCATCGGGAACCTCTCCGACCTTGTAACCTCGACCGGAAAACCGATCACAGTCCTTAACCCGGCTACCGGCAAGCCATTCCCCGGCAATCAGTTACCTGCCCTCAGCCCGCAAAGCAGTGCGCTGCTGGCTTACTATCCTTTGCCCAACCTTCCAGGCACGTCCAGCAATTATCTATTCAGCGAAACTCGCACCCAGCGCCAGGATGAGTATTCCCTGCGGGTTGACGCAAACCTGACACGTTCCAATACCTTCTATGCCAGCTACCAGAATCAGCACCTCAACGCCTTTGAGCCCTCGAATTCGCTATGCGGAAGCTCCGTTCTACCCGGCTTTGGCTGCACCACGCCTGAGCTCGACCAGGCAGTCTCCCTGCATGACACTCAGATCGTTACGCCCACGGTCGTGAACGAACTACGCATCGGCTTCAATCGGATCCGCACCAATCGCTTTCTCCAGGATGCCAGCGACGGCGACGTCCTCGATGCCATTGGCGTACCTACAAATACGCCGACCGGGGTGGGCCTCCAAAGCGGTGCCAATCTGGGCGTTCCTTCCGTAACTATCTCCGGCTATTCCACCCTTGGCGGCGCCACCAACCTGCCGCAGAACCGCCGCGACAATACTTTGAACTATATCGATGTACTCTCCTGGGCGAAGGCGACCCATAACTTCCGTTTTGGGGTCGATATCAAGCATTTCATCTACAACCTGAGCTACTACCAAAACGGACGAGGCGTCTTCGCCTTCAATGGCCAGGACACCGGTAACGCATTGGCGGACTTTTTGTTAGGCGACCTGCTCTCCACCTCCCGTGCCCCCGGTGACCCCGGCGTACACAGCTTCACCACAACCTCCGATTTTTTCGCACAGGACGAGTGGCATGCCACTCCGCATCTGACACTCAGTTACGGCCTTCGCTACGAACTCGACTTCCCCGAAGGCGAGCGGCAGAATCGCATTTCGACTTTCGACTTATCGACGGGCTTTGTACCCACGGCCGACGGACAGTCCTACACGGTGCAGAACGGCGCTCTCGTCGATCTCGGCCCGGGCAGCCTTCACGGCACGGTGTGGCGACTTGATAAAGCAAATCTCGCACCCCGCTTTGGCATCGCCTACCAACCCTTCGGCAACCAGAAGACGATTCTTCGCGCCGGTTACGGCATCTTTTACGACCAGGTCGTAGCCGGTAACGGAATTTCACAACTCTGGCGCGGGATTCCCTACCGCGTTCGCCAGACCTTCACCAACACCAATAGCTCTACGTACCCCAAACCTGCCCTCATCGCTACCTGGACGAACCCGTTTCCTTCCGGTCCCACCGCCGCCGGAGGCTTTACTCCCAACGGCATCAATCCCGGTTACCGCACCGCGAACTACCAGCAATGGAGTCTGAGCGTTGACCGCGAGTTGCAGAAGGACCTCTCGCTTGAGATCAGCTATCTCGGGTCCAAGGGGACACACCTGCAGGAGAGCTATAACATTAATCAACCTGCACCCGGAGCTGGAGCGATTCAGGGCCGTCGACCCTATCCTCAATGGGGAAACATCACCTGGGTCGATTCCAGCGGCTACTCCAACTTCAACTCACTCGCCGCGCAGTTGCAGCGGCGCTACTCAAATGGGCTCACGCTTCTAATCGCGTATACCTACTCCCACTCACTGGACGATGCGCCTTACAGCGGCGCTTTACAGAACGTACAAAACCTCTCAGCCGGATACGGTCCGTCGGACTTTGATATTCACCATCGTTTCGTCTCGAGCTTTACCTATGAGCTGCCCTTCGGCCATACGAAAGCTCTCGGCAGCGGATATAACCGCATCGTTGAAGGGGCGATTTCCGGATGGCAGGCAAACGGCATTTTCTCTTTCCAAACCGGTCTGCCGTTTACTGTTACGACCACCAAGGATATTTCCAACACCGGAACTTCCAACTACGCGCAAATCGTTCCCGGCGTTGACCCCAACATCAATCCCCGTCTCCCCACTCGCTGGTTCAACACCGCCGCCTTCGCCGACAACCTGCTACCTGCGGGTAGCTATGCTTACGGCACAGCAAGCCGTAATAGTTTGCGCGCAGACGGTCCGGTAGACCTTGATCTCGGTGTTTACCGTCGTATTGGCTTTCTTCGTGAAACCCAGTTCGAATTGCGCGCGGAGTTATTCAACGTCCTCAACCATCCAGCCTTCTCTGCTCCAACAGCCAACGTTGAATCCGGAAGCTTCGGCGTGGTAACCGGCACGAACGGCAACCCGCGCCAGACACAATTTGCCGTAAAGTACATCTTCTGACACTGAGCATTTGCTTTGTAGGCTCCGCCAAGTGTTAGAACAAAGTTCGCTTCGTTCGTAGCGTCGCTTCATAGAG
>CAXTSA010000052.1:0-11966 GCA_964246755.1 uncultured Acidobacteriaceae bacterium | reverse complement strand
AGCGTGAAGTGGCCCGTCGGCCTGGGCGGTAAGGGCAGCGAGGGCGTCACGGGGCAGCTTCGGCAGTCGCCCGGCGCCATCGGCTATGTGGAGCTGACCTACGCCGAGCAGAACAAGCTGCCGGAAGCGAAGATCAAAAACGCGTCCGGTGCCTACGTGTCGCCGACCGCGGACGGAACCACTGCCGCGATCAGCGCTTTTTCAGACCAGCTAGCGCAGGATCCACGTCACTCCATCGTGAATCCGCCCGCCTCAGCCAAAGCCGCTTACCCGATCTCCGGCCTGACGTTCCTGATCATCCCGAAAGACGGGCCGGATAAGGCCAAGCGCACCGCTTTGAAGGGTTTTGTGGAGTACATCGTCGGCGACGGGCAGTCCGCGGCAGGCTCGCTCAACTACGCGCCGCTGCCGGACGGCGTGAAGCAGTATGACGAGGCCCAACTGAAGCTGCTGACAGCGGCCGGGCAGCCGATCCAGTGACCTGAAGACACACCGTCCTGGCTGACTCTTTCCGGGAGTACGTCAGCTACCTATACCTACCAGAGCAGATCGACGATCTCCTTACAGGGAATCGTCCGTTCGAGCAAGGCGATCTCCGTCACGGCTTCGAGCTTGCCCGCCTGATAGCGGAAGAAACTGTGATCCATCGGATCGATGACGTAGAGTGCGGCGACTCCCATGTTCTCAAAATCCGCCAACCGGACCAGGAGTTGCGAGAGGCGGTCCTCCGGGCTCAGGATTTCAAAAGCGACCAGCGGAGGCACAACTGTGACAGGGTCGCGAGGCGCATTTGCATCGAGAATGGCTACATCCTGGATACGGTAGCGCCGCTCACTCGTCCTCGTTCTCAGTTCAGAGCGAACGCGGATGCCCCACTCCTTCGCTCGTGATCTGAAATAGAAGATGACAGCAACCTGCCAATCTGAGTGCTGCTCCTCACCCATCGGCCGCTCCTCGATGACTCCGTCGATATACTCCGCATCCGGCTCGTAGCTGGTCTTAAGGTATTCCTCGACAGAGATGAAGCTCGTCGTCGCCATCTGTCCCTCTCGTCACGATGATATGCCAGGAGTGGTTCAGAGGGGAGAGTGATGTTTACCTGGCGATTGTCACGGAGGGCCAAGGCTTACATTACCTCCGGCGTCTCAATCCCCAGCACCGCGAGCGAGCGCACCAGCATTCGCTCGGTCACCGCCGCGGTTGCCAGCAACAGCGCCTTGCGCGCGGGGTCCTGCTCGGTCAGGATGTGGTGCTTGCGATAAAACGCTGAGAAATCCTGCGCGAGCTGGAACGAGTGGCGCGCCAGATGCGCGGGTTCTGCGGTTTCGCGGCATTGCTCCAGTACCAAGCCGGTCTTGGCCGCGTGCAGCCACACCTGCCAGATACTGTCGCCGGCCTCACCATCCAGGTACCCCGCAAGCTGAAGCGGAGCGACCTGCGCGAGTGATTGCTCCGGCGCCACACCCGCCTTCCGAAAAATCGAGCGCGTACGCACGACCGCATACTGCAGATACGGCCCGGTCTCGCCCTCGAATGAAAGCGCGTCTTTGAAATCGAACGCGATCACCGTGTTCCGCGTGAACTTCAGCATGAAGTACCGCAGCGCGCCAACCGCGATCTGCCCCGCCGTCTGCTCGCGTTCCTCTGGCGAAAGCTCCGGGTTGCGCTCCAGCACCTCCGCGCGCGTGGCCTCAAGCAGGCGGTCGATCAGGTCATCCGCCTTGACGCCGAAGCCCTTGCGCCCGGACACCTCGATGTACGCGCGCCCGCGGTCTTCCTCCGAGACGTCGTAGCCAAGCTCGAGCGCGCAGCGCGGGGTGAGCGCGACCATCTCGTAGGAAAAGTGCGTGTACCGCGCCGCCTGCTCGGCGTAGCCCATGCCGCGCAACGCCTCGATCACATTGGCCTGCGGATCGTTCTGCCGCGCGTCAATCACGTTGTAAATGGCATCCGCCCCGCCGAAGTGCGGGTGCTCAGGCGCGCCCTCTTCCGCGGTGATCCAGCAGGTGTGGTCCGGATACTCGAAAAACGGCAGGTACCCAAAGTCGCGCCCCAGCAGCCCGAACTTCCACAGGTGGTAGGCAATGTCCTTGCCGACATAGGTCACGGTGCCGTTGGAACGCACGATCACCTTCGCGTCTTCATCGGGTCCGGCGCTCTCTTCCGGAGACGAAGCGCCGTCCCCACCGGAGCCGGCCCGCCGCATCACCCAGCATCCGGCGTTCTTGCCCGCTGTCTCCAGCCGCAGCACGCCTCGCTCCTTGAGCTGCGCAAACGCCGCATCCCAGAAGTGCAGGTGCAGGATCTCGCTCTCGCGCGGCAGCAGGTCATACTCGATGCCCAGGCGCAGCATGGTTTCAAGGTGCCGCCGGACAATCGCTGTAGAGACGCGGTCAGCGATCGCGGCGGTCGGGTTGCCGCCTTGCTCCAGACGGTGCAGCGTGCGGAGCCGAAGCTGCTTGCGCGCCGCATTCTCTTCCGCCGTGCCCGCCGCGTACCACTGCGAGGTACGCGCGTACAAATCCCAGCAGGCATAATCGATGGGCCGCTCAAGTCCTTCCATCCACGCGTCCACTTGCGCGAGCGAAAGCCCGAGCAGATGCTCGAGCCCCACCACAATGTCCGCCACCTGCACCCCCGTGTTGTCGATATAGTTCTGCACCGATACACGGTCGCCGGTCGCGCGCAGCAGCCGCACAAACGTGTCGCCTAGGATCGCATTGCGCAGATGCCCCACGTGCGCGGCCTTGTTCGGGTTGATGCTCGTGTGCTCGACCAGCGCATGCTGCGGCCGGCGCATGGGCTCGTCCTCCGCATCTGCCGCCAATGCTCGAACGGCGGCCCCGCGGTCCAGCCGCGCATTGATGTAGCCCGCGCCCGCGACCTCAAACGAGGCGAAACCCTCAAGCGCACCCATCGCCGAGACAATCTCCTCAGCGATCTTGCGCGGCGCCTTGCGCAGCCTGCGGGCAAGCTCAAAGGCCACCGGCAGCGCGTACTCGCCGAAGCGGATTTCGGGCGGCTGCTCAATCGCAAGCGTGGGCAGCTCAACGTAGTACAGCGTGCGGAGCACGCCGCGCAAGTGCTCCGCGAGACGTTTTTGTCCGGATAGATACACGGGTCTTCCTACTTTTCTTCGGGGGTTTGCTTCGGGTTTTCCTGTCTGCCGAGTGTAGCGGTCTCATAAACGCACCGAAGCTGGATACGCCTCAGATAAAACCCGCCGCCGAAGCGGGTCTCAGATCGTCGGCCGAAGCCACAGAACTACATATGAGACCGCTGCAAGTGTAGCAGGGGAGCGGTTTGACGCTCACCGCCGGGCAACCTAAGATGATCTCTTGCGCCCAAGCGCATCCCACGTTAGAACCCCATGCCGGAACCGAGCACCCCCTTCTACATCACGACGCCGATCTACTACGTCAACGCGCGCCCCCACATCGGGCACACGTACACGACCGTCGTCACCGATGCGATCGCGCGACGCCGCCGCGCGCTCGGGCAGCAGGTCTGGTTCCTCACCGGCACCGACGAGCACGGACAAAAGATCGAGCGCTCAGCCTCGGCCGCCGGCAAAGCCCCCCAGCAATTTACCGACGAAGTTTCAGCCGAGTTCCGCGGCCTGTGGGATCGCATGGGCCTCACCTACGACGACTTCATCCGCACCACCGAAGAGCGGCACAAACGCGGCGTGCGCAAGCTGTGGAACGTGCTCAAGCAACGCGGCTTCCTTTACAAGGGCACCTACACCGGCCAGTACTGCGTGTGGGATGAGCTGTATGTCGAGGCCGGCCCCGGCGCGCCCTGCCCTGACTGCGGCCGCACCACCGAAACCGTCAGCGAGGAGAATTACTTCTTCAAGCTCTCCGCGTTTGAAAACAAGCTGCTGGAGCTTTACGCCGAGCAGCCCGGGTTCATCCAGCCGGAAACGCGGCGCAACGAGGTGCTCGCCTTCGTGCGCGGCGGCCTGCGTGATCTTTCCGTGTCACGCACCAGCTTCCGGTGGGGTATCCCCGTGCCCGGCGACGAGTCGCACGTGATCTACGTCTGGCTCGACGCGCTCGCGAACTACATCACAGCGCTCGGCTACGGGTCCGACCTACCCGAAGACCAGGCCCGCTTCCAAACGTTCTGGCCCGCGCAGCTGCACATCATCGGCAAGGAAATTTCGCGCTTCCACTGCGTGTACTGGCAGGCGTTTCTGCTCGCCGCCGGGCTGCCGCTGCCGGGCTCGGTCGTGGCGCATGGCTGGCTTCTGTTCGAGCAGTCAAAGATGTCCAAGTCGCGCGGCAATATCGTGCGCGCCGAAACGATTCTCTCCGTGCTCGGCGCCGACGCGCTGCGCTACTTCCTGCTGCGCGAGATCGTCTTCGGCCAGGACGGCAGCTTTTCCTTCGACGCCCTGGTGCAGCGCTACAACGCGGATCTGGCGAACGGCTACGGCAACCTGGTAAGCCGCACGCTCACCATGATTGCAAAGTACTGCGACGGAGCGGTCCCCCAGGCCGACTTGGACGAGCGTGTCGCGAGCGCCGCGGTGCGTACAGCGGCTGAGTTCGGGCGGCACTTCGACGCGCTCGACTTTTCGCGCGCGCTTGAAAGCGCATGGTCGCTGGTGGCGCTGGTCGATGGCTACATCAGCGAGCGCGCCCCCTGGAAGCTCGCCGCCTCTCCAGCCGGCCGTGCGGAACTCGAAACGGTGCTCGCAACCTGCGCCGAAGCCATCCGCATCCTCACCGCGCTCGTCTACCCGGTCATCCCGGAGGCCGCCGCGAAGGTCTGGCAGCAGCTTGGCCTGGGCGAAATCGAGGACGCCGATCTCCGGCATCTGAGCTGGGGAGGGCTCGAGCCGGGCACACGCCTGGGCGCGCTCGCCCCGGTCTTCCCACGCGCGGATAAGGAAGCCGCCGAAAGGATGCAAGCTATGGAACAGAGGGAACAGGAAAACGCGAACGAGGCACAGCGGGCCGCCAAAGCCAGGAGCGCGACGACGCCCGAGTCGGTCCCCGCACCCACCGACCCTGCCCTCGCGTCCACCGCGCCCACGGTGCTGGTCGGCGCGACGCTCTCGCCGGCCAATGAACTCGCGGCTTCCCTGGAAACGAACGAGCTCCCGATCGGCGCCTTCGAGCCCGGCCTGCAGTCGTTCGAGGACGCGGCGCTCGCCGGCCAGGTCACCACTCCTGCGCCGATTGAAGTCGTCGACGTGAACGACGCTCCGCCGCGGCCGGACACCCTCCCGCAGATCACCATCGACGACTTTCTGAAAGTCGAGTTGCGCGTGGCGCAAATCCTGGTGGCCGAGCGCGTGCCGAAGGCCGACAAACTCCTGCGGCTCGAGGTCGACCTCGGCTACGAGCGTCGCCAGATTCTCGCCGGCATCGCCGAAACCTACGCACCGGAGTCGCTGATCGGCCGCAAGGTCGTCATCGTCGCCAACCTCGCTCCGCGCAAGCTGCGCGGCTTTGAGTCGAACGGCATGGTCGTCGCCGCCTCGCTCGGCGAAGCGGGCAAACCATCGCTCGCCGGCTTCCTCGACGAGGTCGAGATCGGCGCACGGCTCAAGTAGTCCGTCCACAGAAGGGACCCCAACGATTGCTGGTTGACTCTCACGCCCACCTGGATCACACCCGCTTTGCGGAAGACCGCGACCTGCTGCTGGCCCGCGCCTGGGAAGCCGGCGTCCGCACCATCCTCTCGATCGGCATCGGCGATGGCCCGTCCTCCATGGACGCGGCGCTCACCCTGGCCCGGGCGTACCGCGGCAAGCCCCTCACCCCACGCATCTTCGCCACCGCCGGCGTTCACCCGCAGGAGGCCGCCCAGTGCACCGCCCTCGCGCTCGCGAACCTCGACGCCCTGCTCGACGAACCCGAAGTACTGGCCTGCGGCGAAATCGGACTCGATTTCTACCACGAGGAAAACCCGCCGGTCGAGGTGCAGCGCGAGGCCTTTCGCGCGCAGATGGAGCTCGCCGCCGGCCACCGTAAGCCCATCGTGATCCACTGCCGGCCCGGCACCGCTTTCGGCGAGGACGCCGACGCCTGGGAGCAGACCCTCGCGATGCTCGAAGAGCACTGGCAGCCCACCGGCCTCGCCGGCATCCTGCACTGTTTTTCAGGCGACCGGGCGCAGGCCGAGCGGGCGCTCGCGCTCGGGTTTCTCGTCTCCTTCGCCGGCAATCTCACCTATCCCAGCGCCGGCGCGCTCCGCGAGGTCGCCGCTCAAGTCCCGGCCGACCGCCTCCTGGTCGAAACCGACTGCCCGTTCCTCGCGCCCGCCCCCGACCGCGGCAAACGCAATGAGCCGGCCTTTGCGGCGCGCACAGCCGAGACCCTCGCCCGGCTTCGCGGCCTTTCGCCCGAGGCGCTGGGCGCGCAGACGACCGCGAACTTTAACCGGCTTTTCCATGTCGCCGATGCGGTTGAGCCGGACTAAACGCAACCCATGGGGTCGTTTGCACCCATAATAGAAAGGGAGAGGAACTATGGCCGCCGATAACTCCTTCGACGTTGTTTCCAAAGTCGACATCCAGGAAGTCAAGAACGCGATTGACCAGGCGACAAAGGAAGTTAACGCCCGCTTTGATCTTAAGGACTCCAAGTCGACCATCAAGCTCGACGGCGACGAAAAGGGCCTGGAGTTGGCCTCAGCGGATAACTACAAGCTGGAAGCGGTGACGCAGATCCTCGAGCAGAAACTCATCAAACGCGGCATCTCCGTCAAATCGGTCGAGTACGGCAAAGTTGAGCCCGCCACCGGCTCCAGCGTCCGCCAGAAGGTCACGCTCAAGCAGGGCATCGCGGGCGAGAAAGCCAAGGAAATCGTCAAGCTCATCAAGGATTCCAAGAAGAAAATCCAGGCGTCCATCCAGGGGGACACGGTCCGCATCACCGGAAAGGATCGCGATACCCTGCAGGAAGCCATTGCGCTGCTGAAGGGCCAGGATTTCGGGATTGACATGCAGTTCACCAACTTTCGCTCGAACTAGAAAAGTTTCGGGGCGTCCAAGCGGATTTGCGCTCAGATCGCAGATTGCGCATCAGCTACGGCAGGAGAGTATGTGGGTACAGCAGCGATAGCATCGGCGAAGGAAGTCTTCGACCTTCTGCACGACGACCTCCTGGCCATCGAGCGGGAGTTCGGCCGGGACGCTGTTTCCTCTGTCGCCGCCATCACCGAAATCGCCGAGTACCTGCGCGAAAGCGGCGGCAAGCGCATCCGCCCTTCCCTGCTGCTGCTGGCCTGCCGCTGCCTGGGCTACTCCGGTTCGGGCATGCACCGCCTGGGCGCGGTAGTAGAGATGGTCCACACCGCGACCCTCGTCCATGACGACATCATCGACGGCGCTGAGCTGCGCCGCGGCCGGCCCTCGCCCAACACCACCTGGGGCAACTCCCGCTGTGTGCTGGCCGGCGACTGGCTCTACATGCAGGCCTTCCGCATCGCGCTCGAAGAGCAGAACTTCCGTGTGCTGGATTTGCTCATCTCGCTTACCCAGGTCATGGTCGAGGGCGAGCTGCTGCAGACCGAGAAGCTGGGCCGCGCGGTGTCCGAGAGCGAGTACAACGAGCTGATTTACCGCAAAACGGCCTGCCTGTTTGAGGTCTCCATGCGCCTGGGCGCGGTGCTGGCCGGGGCCGACACAAAAACCGAAGAGTGCCTCGCCGAGTACGGCCACGAGCTCGGCCTGGCCTTTCAGGTCGTCGACGACGTACTCGACCTCACCGCGGCGGAATCGGTGCTGGGCAAGCCCGTCGCAAGCGACCTGCGCGAAGGCAAGGCAACGCTCGCCGTCGTTCACGCGCTCGAACATGCGAGCCTCCCCGAGCAGGAAGCGATCCTGCAGGTCCTGGCCGACGGCGCCTTTACCCAGGTGCGCTACGAAGATGTCCTGGCCACGCTCGACCGCCACGGCTCCATTGACTTCGCGATGGGCGTTGCGCAGCGGCACGCGGAGCAGGCACGCCGCGCGCTCGACCCCCTTCCGGAGTCCGTGTACAAGCGCGCTTTGCTATGGGTGCCCGACTTCGTCGTCAATCGCGACCGGTAAGCTGGCTGGCTAGAAGCGTCCTTCTCTTCAGCCGGATGCATCTCAGGCCGGGTTCTCCCGAATGAACGTATTGATCCGCTCGTACTCGTCCTCGCTCAGGCGAAAGCTCGCCGCCGGCAGCGTTCCGTCCACCTGGTCCGGCCGGCGAGCGCCCACAATCGCGGCCGTCACCGCCGGGTGGTGTAGCGTCCACGCAATCGCAACCACGCCGGTCTCGACGCCATGCTCCCTGCCGATCTCGCCCAGCAGCCCGGCCAGCTTTAGATGGAGCGCCAGCTTCGGCTCCTTGAAATGAGAGCTCCGCTTGCGCCAGTCATCAGCCGGCATCGCCGCGACACGCTCTGCCGTCATCTTGCCGGTCAGCAGGCCCGAGGCCATCGGCGAGTAGTTGATTACGCCAATCCTGTTCTCCAGGCAAAACGGCAGGATCTCGTCCTGCACCTTGGGGTTCACCAGCGAGTAGGGCGGCTGCAGCGAGATGATCGGCGCGATGCGCTGCACCCGCTTCATCTGCTCGACCGAAAAGTTCGAGACGCCCAGGTACCGCACCTTGCCCTCGTCCTTCAGTCTGGCCAACTCCTCCCAGCCTTCCTCAATCTGGGCTTCCGGATCGGGCCAGTGCACCTGGTACAGATCGATGCTCTCGAGCCGGAGCCGCCGCAGCGAGTCCTCGCACTCCTGCCGCACCGAGTTCGCATCGAGCGCCCGGTAGATCTTGCGGTCCGCCGTGTTCCAGAGCATCGAGCACTTGGTGAACACGTAGGGTTTGTGTGCGCTGCCCCGAAGCGCCCGCGCCACCACCTCTTCCGAGTGGCCGAGGCCATAAATCGCCGCCGTATCGATCCAATTGACACCGAGCTCGAGCGCACGCTCGATCGTTGCGACCGACTCCGCATCTTCCTGGGCGCCCCAGGAAAACTCCCAGTCCCCGCCGCCGATCGCCCAGGCCCCAAAACCGATTGGCGTGATCTGCAGGTCGGAATCGCCGAGTCGCCGAAGTTCCATCTGTGTAGGTGTAGTTGTCGCCATACCTTTCTCAGATGCGGCGAGGTACGGTGTGAGGTCCGATGTGAGGTCCGGTGCGACGTCCGGTGCGAGGTCCGCAGGGGTGCGAAGGCAGAAGCTGGGCAGGCGCCGGCGCATCAAAGTCCTCCTCTGCGAGCGCCCAGCGGAAACTGCCCGGCAGGCGTCCAGGGGCCGCCCTCGTAGTACCACAGCAAAAGACTCTCAGCCTTGATCGTCCAAGGGCGAAAGCTCGCCGAAAGCCGCTCATACAGCCCGCGCGCCTCCCCGGGGTCCGCCTTGTTCTGCACCACAACGTGCGGGCGAAACCCCTGCCGGTCCTGCGGCGACAACCAGGGCAGCCATGCCGCGCGAAGCCGCGCATGAAGCCGCGCAAGCTCCGGCGCGCGAACCGAATAGGCCACACCCCGGCCCAGCCGCATCAGGTCATACACCTCCACCGCGAACGGCGCTTCGGTCGCGGCGAGCGATGCGAGCTCCTCGCCCACGGACCTCTCTTCCTCGCCGGGCAGCGCGTGGAACAGCGAGACATGCGCCGGGATCCGGTTCAGGCGAGCCGGGTAGTAGCGCCGCCGTTCCGCTTCGAGCCGCCCCTGGCTCGCTTCATCCACTCCAAGCGTCAGCACCAGCGGTCGCGGTCTGTTCCCCAGGGCAGCCGGCGCGGCATCCATGGCTCTGGCATCCATGGTTCTTAGGATGCCGGGGATGCGAGCCATGCCCTTGCTCCCGCTCCTATGCGAAGCTCGTCCGAATGGGTCATCGCGAAGTTTTGCTATAGTAGACAACTGGGACGCACTCGACCAGGCTCAGCCTGCATCGATCCCTGTCGCGGCTTGTGCATGCCCGACAACGTTCCCAACGCTTCCGTAGTCACCTGAAAGGATTTCTAACTGTGTTGATGATTCGCCTGGCGCGCTTCGGCGCCCGCAAAAAGCCGTTCTACCGCGTCGTCGTGATTGAGAAGGACCGGGCCCGCAATGGCCGCTCCATCGAGCTGGTCGGCACCTATAATCCCCGCACCACTCCCGCGACGGTCGACTTCAAGCGCGAACGCATCGACTACTGGACCGGCAAAGGCGCCCAGCTTTCCGACCGCGTCGCTATCCTGCTGAAGAACGCCCCTGCTCAGGCCCCCGCCCCGGCCGAAGCGACAGCCTAGACAGCCTAAAGGTTCCGCGCATTTTCAAGGGGGCCCCTGACCGCCCCCTACTCCAGCCGCTTAAAGAAACCAATCCCTAAACAGGCTTTCCACCCCCGCTGTTGCGCTCTGTTTCCAAACTGCTACTATGGGCGGCGAGCCAGCAAGTCCCGGAGTCGTAACGGGGTACCTGCCCGGCCGGAGCCGCACGATGATTGACGAGCCGAGCAATGCCCAAATCCACCGGGAGCGATCTCACGACGATCCCACCGAGGCGCTGGTGATCCAGATCGCCCGCGCGCTGGTCGACCACCCGGAACAGGTGGAGGTCCAGGCACTTCAGAGGGAAGAAAGCACCGTCCTGCGCCTTCAGGTCTCCGACTCCGACATCGGCAAGGTGATCGGCAAACAAGGCCGTACGGCGCATTCGCTGCGCACCATCCTGAGCGCCGTCAGCATGAAATACCACCACCGCTACACACTCGACATCGTGGAAAACGGCCAGGCGCGCGACGGCGGTGGGTCGGCGCAGTCCGCCGAAGACCACGAGTAAGGCGGCCCGTGCACACCCCCGATCGAGCAGACGCGTGGCTTCGTGTGGCGCGCATCGTACGCCCGCAGGGGCATCGCGGCGAGGTCATCGCCGAGTTGCTCACCGACTTCCCCCACCGCTTCGCGCAGAATCCTTCGGTCTCACTACGCTCTCCGGGCGCGGAGGTCCCCCGTCGCAAGTTCACCGTTGAACACTATCGCCTGCATGGCGACCGCATCGTCTTCCAGTTCGCCGAATGCGCTTCCATGCATGAAGCAGAGCAGCTGCGCGACCACGACATCGTGATCCCCTGGGAAGACCGCATGCCGCTGGCCGAGGACGAGGTCTACATCGCCGAGCTTGCCGGCTGCGCGCTCATCGACGCAGGCTCCGGAATCACCGTCGGCACCGTCACCGACGTCGATCGCGACGCGGGCGCCACCGCGCTGCTCGTCGTCGAGGCCCCGGGCGGCCGGGAGCTGCTGGTCCCCTTCGTCAAGGCGTGGGAGCCACGCTGGGATCTTGAGGCCCGCACCCTGCACATGAGCCTGCCCGACGGCCTCCTCGAGCTTGACCGCAGCCGGGCGGAGTAGCCCCGTGCGTTTCGACATCCTCACCATCTTTCCGCATTTCTTCGGTACGCCCACGGCGAAAAGCGCCGACGGCACCGGCATCTTCGGCTCGGGCATGCTGCGGCGCGCCCTCGCCGGGGGCGACGTGGAAGCCGTCGTGCATGACCTGCGCGCCTTCGCGACAGACAAGCACGGCACCGTCGACGACCGCCCGTTCGGCGGCGGCGAGGGCATGGTCCTCAAGCCCGAACCGTTCGCCGCCGCCCTCTCCGCCATCCCCGTCGCCCAGAAAGCGCAACGCGACGGCGCGCGCGAGACCGTTATCCTGCTCGCAGCGGGCGGCAAGCCGTTTACCCAGGCCGTCGCTCACCGGCTCGCCCTTCTCGACCGCGTCGTCCTGCTGTGCGGCCGGTATGAGGGGGTCGATGAGCGGGTCTCGCTCCTGTTTGCCGATGAGGAGATCTCGATCGGCGAATATGTACTGACCGGCGGCGAGCTGGGCGCGGCCGTTATCGTCGATGCCGTCACCCGGCTCGTCCCCGGTGTCCTCGGAAATGCGGCGTCGCGCGCCGTGGCGAGCGTAGGGGCGGGCGACCGCCCACTCGCCCGGGGGGGGGGGAGCGCGGGGTAGGGGAGGGCCCGCAGCTCGCG